>JAUHWX010000119.1 GCA_030427285.1 Bacteroidia bacterium | reverse complement strand
CGCCACATACACCTGCCCCGGAGCAAAGGCCTGCCCCACATCTATCACAGCCTTATCAAAAGTTAAACCCTGACTTTTGTGTACCGTAATGGCCCAGGCCAATCTAATGGGGAATTGACTAAAAGTGCCTATCACCTCCTCCTCCAAATCTTTGGTAGATTCATTTACCTGATACTTTTTATTTTCCCATTCATGGCGGCTCAACCAGTATTCGTCATCACCCTCCATGCTTACGCAAATGCTATCGTCACCCAGCTTAGTAACCTGTGCGATTTTTCCATTATAAAAAGCTTTGTCTTCCGAAATATCATTTTTCACAAACATAACCTGGGCGCCTACTCGCAGCTCCAAGCTTTCCGGCAATGGAAAAAGCTTCTCCGGAAAATCCTTCTCTACCTCAGCTTCATAATAATGTGAAGGACCATCCAGTTTATCCAGTGCTTCACGGTTCATTTTGTCCGCACGATTATTATGGGTGGTAAGCGTGATCACCCCCTCCTCTTCTATTTCTCCTTCACGGAAATGACTGTTCAGTAATTCCAGATCGGCTGGAGTACAAACATCATTTCGAAGGTTGTTCAGCACATTGATAAAGGTGTCATCACTTTGACGAAAAATCTTATCCAACTCAATGTAGGTGAAGCCTTCTTTTAGCGCCAGCGCCTCAAAAAAGTGAGGGCTTCGATAAAATTGCTTCATGTATTGCCACTCGTGATCCTTTACAATGGGGGGCAATTGATACAAATCTCCAATCATCAAAAGCTGCACGCCACCAAATGGTCTTTTATAATCACCTTTTACGGCACGCATTCTATAATCAATGGCATCCAGCAAGTCGGCACGAAGCATGCTCACCTCATCAATTATCAGAAGGTCAATATTTCGCAATACCTTTTTGCGTGCGCTGTTTAGCGAATGGCGGCTTGCCAGCTCTTTTCGGGTGTAAAAACTACTTTGCAGGCTTCCCTGAAACTGTACCGACTCAGGTAAATACGTTCCGAAAGGCAATAGAAATTGCGAGTGAATCGTCACACCTTTTGCGTTAAGCGCAGCAATGCCTGTGGGCGCTACTACCACAAACTTTTTATGTGTGGCTTCCGCCAAATTGTGTAGAAAAGTAGTTTTACCGGTTCCCGCTTTTCCCGTAAGGAAAATGTGGCTGGCGGTGGAGTTTACAAATTGGGCAGCCAGTTGAAGTTTGTCGGTAGAAACCTGAGACATGAATTGAGATTTGGAATGATTTGCAAAGTAGGGATAAGGTGAGGGATTATCCAAAAGAGTCTTGCGTTATGTCCTTTTTCCCATCGCTGCAAAAAGGACTAAAAAGATCTAGGCTGATTTCTCTTTTCTTGAAAACTACACAACTCCTTTTCTTCCGAAATCCAAGCCCACTTCGACTTCGCTCAGTATGACAATGTGCTTCAGGATTTCTCCAAAAGCGAAAAGGTGTTGCTTCTTTTCTACCAAAATAGAAATAGGCCAGTCCTAAAACACAAGCTTCTCTAATAGCCCACGAGCATTTTGCAGAACTAGTGGCAAATAAGGTGGAATTGCGTTCTTCGCAGAAGAAAGGAGCATGGAACCTTGATTTGACCGCGGTTTGCGAAGTGAAGCGAAGCAAAAGTTCCTTAAAATGCTCTAGATTTTTGCTTCCTTTTTATCAATGAAAAAGGAAGAGAAAAGGACATTGTTGTTTTTTATGTTCATTTTGGCATCGCCCCAAAACGAACCAAAAGGTCTAGGCTGCTTATAAATTTCTGAAAAGCTACGGCTCACTTACCCTTCGAAGCCCAAGCCGTTCCACTTTGCTCCACTTCCGCACTTCTCGGGGGAAAGTTTCACCTTGCTTTTGTTTGAAATTTCTAAAAGGCCGTTCCTCTAAATCAGATTAAGGGTAAGCAATCAAATACGTGCTTTACCCAAGTGGTGAAGAAATAAAGGAATAATGAAAAATACATTTTCGTGATGCGACCGGCCTCATTGCATCTCCGTAAAAAACAAAGCTAAACTTTCACAGGAGTGATCAGCGAATGAAGCGCAGCGCCATTGTCACACTGAGCGCAGTCGAAGTGGGCTCTGATCGCGAATGAAAGTGAAGACGTAGTTTTTGAGGAGAGGGAATGCAGCCTAGATTTTTTATTCACTGCTTAATTATAGTTGTTTTAAGCGTTCATGAGCTCACCGAAGGCTCGGTTGGTTTCGTTTTCCATCACCTGACCCCGAAAGCTTTCGGGGGAAAGCATGAGCATCTGCGATGCGAATAACATTGGGAAAAGGAAAAAAAGGTTTTGCAGCTTATCTAAAATCCACCCTCGCCCTTCGGGCACTCCTACTTCGTCAAGCTCAGCACAGGCTCCCAGCGGGAGACAATGGCCGTGTCCTCCGCTGGCGGAGGTGCTGACCCCGAAAGCTTTCGGGGGATGCGGAGGTGGACTAATGATTATTTCAGCTTCACTGTTAGGCTAAGTGGCGCGACCCCGATAACTATCGGGGGATTGGTATATCGAAGCCTGAATAGTTTACTCCTTTACAAACCTTTTATTCACACGCTGTTTACCTTGGAAAACCTCCAAAACATAAACCCCACTCTTCAACTCCCCCACAGGAATTTGGCTCTCCCCTTCATTACCCAAAACGCCTTCCAGCACTATTTGCCCATGAATGTTATAGATACTGTAAGGAGCTAGCCCATTTTCGTTAAGCTTAATGGAAAGAAAATCCGAAGCAGGATTGGGATATATTTCAAAACCACCATTCTGGAGTTCAGGAATAGATATCAACTGTTCATTTTTATACACCTCACGCCAGGTAGCAAAATATCCTGCGTTACTGGAAGGAATACTAAAATCCACTAAACCACCTGTGGTCCATTTGGTAGAAAACTGTTTTTGCCAGCTACTGCCCCAATCGGGTGAGTAAAACAATACACTGGTTGAATCATCAGAATCGCTACCCAATCCATAAATATGTCCATCTACCTCTTCTATCTGGTGAATAAAAAAACTACTATCAGACATCGTCACCTTCTGCCAGCTGTTTCCTCCATTGGTGGTACGGAGTACATAACTATCATTACCCACAATAAGCCCGTTTCCTGAAGATGTCATCACAAAATCAAGGGCGAAATTGCTTGCTGTGTCTTCGTGAATGCTTTGCCATGAACCACCGCCATCGATAGTTTTGAACATCTTGAAAAGATGCCCCACAAAAGAATTGGACCTAGCCAACACATAACCTTCATTGGCATCTAAAAAACGTATTCGGGTGTATTGCTCCGTTCCCCACGGGAGATTGGAAACTGAAGCTGTATCGTAAGTAAGGCCTCCATCATCAGAGTGTAACATTCCCTCCTGACTGGTGGCAAAAAACTCCATATCGCTTACCGTAGCCACATAATTGAAAACTCCTCCAGTACCTCCTACATGAATAGAATCCCAGCTAAGGCCGGCATCCGTAGTTTTATAAATAGCATAAGGATAATGCACGCCATGTGGAAACCAGGCTCCACCCACCGCATAACCTACACTGGGATTAGCAAAGGCCATATCATGAAGATATCCAGTAAAGTTGAGCGGAATAGAATCCCAGGCCTGCCCGCCATTGGCCGTACGCCAAATAACACCCGGCTGGGCATACACAAAACCCGTATCGGCATTTATAAAGTTGATAGAATTAATACTGCCATGAGTAATGGAGTCAATGCGGTTCCACTGCGACTGACCCTGAAAAGCCAAAAGAGCAAAGCATACGAGAAAGTAAATTTTCGATTTCATAGGAAGGTGTATTGGAGTAGCAAGACTTTGGGGCTTCAACTACATAGACGTGCGGAATGAAGAAAGGGTTGGGGAATTTATCAGTTAATCTATTGAGATTAAAAAGTATCACGATATTTAGCCAACTTAATCAAACAATAAATGAAAGCAGGGCAAAAGCTTTGGACTAGAGATGAATTGATTCTTACCATGAATCTTTATTGGCGAATTGAATTCAGTAAATATCATAAAGGTAACCCCGAGGTTATTAAACTATCAAATCTTATAGGACGAACACCAAGCGCTGTCGCTCTTAAACTTGGCAACCTAGCCAGTTTTGACCCATCATTAAAAGAAAGAGGAATTAAAGGGGCAAGTAATGCCAGTAAGCTAGATCGTAAAATATGGAATGAATTTTATGAGAACCCCGATATTCTCCCATATGAAAGCGAAAAACTAAGAGCCAAATTTGAAGGAAAAACAATTGAGGAGCTAAATGAAATAGATCCGAATAGTTTACCAAAACTGGGAAAGGAACGAGAAGCTATCGTCAAAGTTAGGGTGAATCAAAACCTATTCCGTCAAGCAGTGCTTCAGTCATACAGCGGAGCCTGTTGTATTAGTGGAATTTCAAACACTGAACTCCTAATTGCTGGACATATCATTCCATGGGCAATGGATGAGAAGCAAAGACTAAACCCAAGAAATGGTTTGTTGATGAACTACCTACATGATAAAGCTTATGAAAATGGATTGATTACTATAAGGCCAGACTACGTAATTCTCGTTTCCAGCGAATTGAAATCAGATGAACAAGTGTGGTCTAGAGATTATTTTGCCAAATATGATGGTCAGAAAATCAGAACTCCAAACCGGTTTTCACCTCAACCTGAATTTTTAGAACAGCACTATCATGAGAGGTTTAGAAAATAGTGATATTCCATTTTGGCATATGAGATAATGGTACTTACCATTGCTTTACATGAAAGCAAAAACCATTAGCCTAAAATCTGGTGACCTTGTTCTCAAGAGTAAGAAACCACGGTTTATATATTCCTATCAACCAGCGATTCATCATGGCCTTTCAAAACAGAACATAATTCATCGTTTATTAAGGAAGCCTTCCGAGTTCAAATTCCTCCGTACCGAGCCATTAAATTTCCAATTAAACCTTATGGTCATTGAAAGCTCGTTACCAGAGGTACTGAGTGCCTTGTTACTAATTTCTTGCAGTCAAAAAAGGAAATGCCTGACAGAATTGATATCTATACTCAAAGACATAAATCCACTAAACTTTAACCTAGCGAACAGCCAACCTTATTACGAGCTAAGAATCCAAAATTTTCTTTTTCTGGTCCTTCAGGAGAACATTGTTGATAGTAAACCTCAAGATTTCTCAGTTCCTCCACCAAGCATTAATTATAATTCAAAAAACATTCCTGGACTTGAAATACAAAGAATAAGGTCATTCCTTTTTGAGAATATAATCTTGCGATGCCATTTGTCGGAGATCACAATTCGGTCAGACAATGAAATTTCAATACCATTTGATTTAGCAGTCAATTAATACAAAGCCTTTATCCTCCGAAACATGCTCTTAGTTCCACATCAAGACCGTTTCACAACCGTGTTACCATCGAAATTCCTCATGAACCAAAAATAAACTTTCAATATTTACTGAAAGTTTAAAATATATTATTACTTTAGCCCCATGCAGTTAGACGAAGCCAAAAATCAATTTATTCAAGCCTGGGGAGCTCTGGGCAGCAGCTGGGGGATAAACCGTACTATGTCTTCTATCCACGCTTTGCTTATAGCCAGCAAAGACGCTATGACCACCGAGGAGATAATGGATACACTAAAGATTTCGCGTGGCAACGCCAACATGAACATCCGTGCTTTGATAGAATGGGGTTTGGTGAAAAGAGAAATGGTGGCCGGAGAAAGAAAGGAATACTTTTCTGCCGGAAAAGATGTGTGGGAAATAGCACGTCAAATTGCTAAAGAACGTGCCAAGCGTGAGTTGGAGCCCGTAACTAAAATAGTTGCAGATCTACAAACCATTGAAGATGATAGTGAAGATGCCAAGCAGTTTAAAGAAACGATGGCCAATCTTGAGGACTTTACCAGCAAGGTAAACGGCACTTTGGATAAGTTTATAAAGTCGGACAAAAACTGGTTTTACAAATCATTGATGAGCCTTATAAAATAGACGATAAAAAAATTTACCTATATACTTTCAATTTTTACTGAAACTTCTGTAATTATGAATTTAAACATCCTTGCATACGGTCTTTACTTCGGCATCACTGCCTTTATCATTCTCAGGATTGGTTGGCTATTTTACCACTTTGGCGCAGTATATCTGCATGATCTTTATCCTAACCGACCTGACCTTGCTAACAGCTTGAACAGCATTTTACTAATTGGTTACTATCTGCTCAATCTCGGCTATGTAGCCCTAAACCTCAGCAGCTGGCCACAGCTACAGTCCTACGCACACTTACTGGCTTTGCTCACCAGCAAAATCGGGTTTATCTGCCTTGCCCTCGGAGCGATTCACTTCGCCAATATGCTGTGGGTAAGGCTCCTCAAAAAAGAAAATACAATAAATACTAATCTATAAATTCAATTACCATGACTACGGATTTAACAGTTACCGCCTATTTCATCTACATCCCCATAGCACTTGTGCTCACCTGGTTTGTAGCTCGAAACCTTTTCAAAAACGGACTCGTGTACATGCGCGACATCTTTAATGGTAGAGAAGAAATTGCCGTAAGTACCAATCAGCTTTTCAAAACGGGGTTTTACCTTCTCAATGTGGGTTTTGCTCTATGGATCCTAAAAATGTACCAGCTGGAAAACACCCAGGAAATGATTGAGGCTTTGAGCCAAAAAATTGGAGGCTTTAGTGTTTATCTTGGAATAGTACTCTTTCTAAATCTCTTTATGTTTTTTAGAGGCAAAAAAGCTGCTCGCCAAAACAGGGAAGCTGCAGAACGCAGAGCTCGAATGACCCCAAGCGCAGAGTAATGGAAACCACACTAAAACAATATGCACAACAAACAGGAACCATCGCCAGCCTTATTGGGCTGGTGGTGGCTTACTTAATTCCAGCTGCAATTATAGCCATTGATGATGGTGTTCTAATAGGTCTTATGTGGGGTGAGCATCTTGATAACATTTGGCCCAATCTACTTTTGGGCTGTGTTGGAATTATAACTACAGCTTACCTACTGTGCGGTTTTTTAGCTCACGGCCCCTATTCACATGTGCTTGCTTACATTTTTAAAGCCTTAGGTCTCACTCTGTTGGTTTTACTCAGCGGAACGATTATCGGTAGTACTTTAGGCTTTGTACAAGAGTGTGATTATCATTCTTGGCCAAGTGAATTGGGTAATGATATATTTGACTATTTCGTAAAACCTCTATACTGGATTGGAATATTTGGAAGTATCCCAGCCAGCATTATTGGCGGTATCTGGGGTGGCATTGTTTGTTACAAGCAAAATCGTCAAGAGAATCATTAGATTGGCGCTTCCATTTATCCCTGCAAATTTAAAAATTATTTTTAAATTTGCAGGGATAATTATTTATGATACAGCGCTTAATTAGAGAAGAGTTTAACTATTTGCTACAGCATTTTCCGGCTGTAGGGATAGTTGGAGCACGTCAAGTAGGCAAAACTACCTTGGCCAAAAGTCACTTTGACGATAGACAAAAATTTGTATATCTCGATCTGGAAAGAAATTCGGATAGAGCCAAGCTTACAGATGCCGAACTGTTCTTACAATCTAATGAAAATAAAACGGTGATTTTAGATGAAATCCAATTTATGCCCGAGCTTTTTCCCTTGCTACGTTCGCTTATTGATGATAATCGCAGGGCTGCTCGGTTTATCATTTTAGGCTCCGCTTCACCTGCCCTGCTCAGGCAAAGTTCTGAAAGTTTAGCTGGGCGCATTGCTTACTTACACTTGCGCCCTCTTAATTTACTGGAAGTGAAAACCACTAAAACCTGGCAAGAGACGTGGCTTTTGGGTGGGTTTCCTGAGCCTTTACTAAAATCTCAAAACCGTTTTGCCTCCACTTGGCAGCAAAATTTTATCAATAACTATATACAGCGTGATTTACCCGCTCTGGGCCTAGCCGCAAACCCAAATACAAGTTTGCGACTGCTGCAAATGCTGAGCTCTAACCAGGGTTCTACCCTAAATTTTTCCGTGCTAGCAAGATCTTTAGGAGTTAGCATGCCTTCTGTAAAAACATATTTCAGTTACTATGAAAATGCCTTCTTAGTATATAGCCTAAAGCCCTGGTCTAGCAATCTTAAAAAGCGAATTGTAAAGTCGCCTAAAGTGTTTTTTACAGATACTGGAATGTTGCATCATATGTTAGGTATAAAAAATTTTAACAGCCTGATGGGGCATCTCGCAGTAGGACATTCATGGGAAGCTTTTGTGATAAATCAACTCATTACCGTTTTGAAACCTGATGATGAATACTACTTTTATCGTACTCAGGATGGTGCCGAAATCGATTTTTTGGTAAGGCGAAATAATAGTTGGTTGCTGGCTGCCGAGATAAAACTATCCAACTCTCCCACTCTTACCAAAGGCACCCACATTGCTATGGAAGATTTAGAAATAAAGCATCTTTTTGTAATCACTCCTGAAGCTGATAATTACTACATCAAAGAGAATATTGAGGTAATTGGTTTGCTTGATATTTTGGAAAGAGTAGAGCAATGGTAAGCCTAAGCTGGCACAAAAAAAAGGAGGACTCTCGTCATCCTTCTATATCTCAAAAGCTCATCCTTCGATACAACCTCTCTTCGGTCGGTCACTCAGGATGACATTCGTGTATTACATATTTCTACGGTACTGCCCACCTACCTCAAACAAGGCATTGGTGATTTGTCCAAGTGAACAGAACTTCACTGCTTCCATCAGTACATCAAACATATTTTCGTTGTGAATAGCTGCTTCCTGAAGACGCTTCAACCATTTGCCGGTAAGGTCTTCGCCACGCTTGTGAAGGCGACCCAACATATCTATCTGGTATTGCTTTTCTTCTTCCGTAGCACGGATTACCTCACCCGGACGAACCGTTGGTGAACCTTCAGAACTCAAGAAAGTATTCACACCTATAATTGGGAATTCACCTGTGTGCTTTAGGGTTTCGTAATACAGGCTTTCTTCCTGAATCTTTCCACGTTGGTACATAGTTTCCATGGCACCAAGCACTCCTCCTCTTTCGGTAATGCGGTCAAATTCTGCCAAAACAGCTTCCTCTACCAAGTCGGTCAATTCTTCAATAATGAAACTTCCCTGTGTTGGGTTTTCATTTTTGGCAAGACCTAACTCCTTATTGATAATCAGCTGAATCGCCATAGCCCTTCTCACACTTTCCTCTGTTGGGGTGGTAATTGCCTCATCATAGGCATTGGTGTGTAGCGAGTTACAGTTATCATAAATAGCGTACAAGGCTTGAAGCGTGGTACGGATATCGTTAAACTGAATTTCTTGAGCATGCAGCGAACGACCCGAAGTTTGAATGTGGTATTTCAACATCTGAGCACGAGCATTGGCACCGTACTTTTCCTTCATGGCTTTCGCCCAAATTTTACGCGCAGCACGTCCAATAACCGCGTATTCCGGGTCGATTCCGTTAGAGAAGAAGAAACTCAAGTTTGGTCCAAACTCGTTGATGTCCATTCCTCGGCTCAGGTAATATTCCACGTAAGTGAAACCATTGGCCAAAGTAAATGCCAACTGTGTAATTGGATTGGCTCCAGCTTCCGCAATGTGATATCCCGAAATAGAAACCGAGTAAAAGTTTCTAACTTTTTTGTCGATAAAGCTTTCCTGAACATCACCCATCAGGCGAAGGGCAAATTCAGTAGAGAAAATACAGGTGTTTTGTGCCTGATCTTCTTTCAAAATATCCGCCTGAACGGTGCCACGAACGGTAGCCAGCGTTTTGGCTTTTATCTCGTTGTACACTTTTGCATCCAAAACCTGATCTCCGGTAATACCTAAAAGCATCAAACCAAGACCAGCGTTTCCAGCAGGAAGGTCTCCATTTACGGCAACTCCGGAAAGGATTTTGGTGTCCTCAGCCTTCGATACAGCGCTTCCTTCGTCAGCGCCACTCTGGCTGACATCATCCCCATGAAGTGCTTCTTCGCTACGGGCAGCAATGGCGCCTTGGTATTGTGGACGTTGAAGACCGTTGTCATCATAAATTTCTTTCAGCTTTTTATCTACCTCAGCTTCCAGCCCGTTTTCACGGATATACTTTTCGCATTGCTGATCG
>JAUHWX010000332.1 GCA_030427285.1 Bacteroidia bacterium | reverse complement strand
TATGGCGAAACCATAGAAGCCGCTACAAGATACACGATTGAAAAAGCACATCTTGAGCCTGGCGAATACAGAAATATAGTAGGAAACGAAGCTTTGGGATTAGGTTTAATCACAGCTGCAAAAAAGTCGGGACTGGACTTATATTTTGCAGGCTACCCGATTACCCCTGCTTCTGATATTCTTCATTTTCTTTCCAGAAATAAAAACTTTGGTGTAAAAACCTTTCAGGCAGAAGATGAAATTGCAGCCGTAACTGCTGCCATCGGAGCATCCTTTGGTGGAGCATTGGCCGTTACCGCCACTTCTGGCCCAGGAATGGCTCTCAAAGGCGAAGCGCTTGGCTTAGCTTTGATGCTGGAAATTCCGATGGTAATTGTAAATGTGCAACGAGGTGGTCCATCCACAGGCTTGCCCACCAAAACTGAGCAAGCCGATTTATTGCAAGCCATGTACGGTAGAAATGGCGAAGCGCCTATTCCGGTAATTGCTGCCAATTCACCTTCGGATTGCTTTGAAACAGCCATTGAAGCCTGCCGAATCGCTGTGGAGCGCATGACACCCGTTATCCTTTTATCTGATGGATATTTAGCAAACGGTGCCGAGCCTTGGAAATTCCCAAAAGCAGCAAGCATTGACAAGATTACTCCTCCTTTTGCAAAAGGGGATGAATACCAGCCTTACGCCAGAAATGAAAATCTTACCCGCCAGTGGGCTATTCCCGGTATGGCCGGAAAAGAGCACAGAGTAGGCGGTTTGGAAAAAGAAGCTATTACAGGAAATGTAAGCTACAGCCCGGAAAACCATGAGCAAATGGTAAAAACCCGTGCGGAAAAAGTAGCTACGATTGCTGATACTTATCCTCCTCTTAAATTAGTTCAAGGTGAGGATAAAGGAAAAGTACTCGTAGTTGGCTGGGGCAGTACCATGGGCGCTTCAAAAGTTGCAGTTCGTTGGGCGAGAGAAGCAGGTTTATCCGTTTCTCAGTTGCACCTGAAAAATCTTTTCCCTTTCCACCATGATTTGGAAAAGACCCTTGCTAAGTTTGATATTATCATTGTGCCCGAGCTTAACAATGGTCAGCTTTCCAAAGTGTTGAATCAAGAGTTTTCAGGACAAATTATTCCTTTAAATAAAATACAAGGGTTGCCTTTCAGAGCAAAGGAAATCTTTGAAGAAATAAAAAAATTCGCCTAAGCGATGAGCACAAACGCAACCCTTACCGCCAAAGATTTTGCCACCGATCAGGATGTTCGATGGTGTCCTGGCTGTGGTGATTACAGCATATTGAAACAAATGCAAACCGTTCTTCCTGAGCTTGGGATAGAGCGTGAAAATTTAGTTTTCATTTCGGGTATTGGTTGTAGCTCGCGTTTCCCGTATTACATGAATAGCTACGGTATGCACAGCATTCATGGCCGTGCACCAGCTGTGGCAGCAGGACTCAAAGCAGCAAACCCAGACCTAAGTGTATGGGTGATTACCGGTGATGGTGATGGACTTTCTATTGGTGGAAACCACCTCATTCATGCTTTGCGCAGAAACTTTGACATCAACATACTTCTCTTTAATAATGAGATTTACGGCTTAACGAAAGGGCAATATTCACCTACTTCTGAATTAGGAAAATATACTAAGTCTAGCCCCTTAGGAAGCATTGACCACCCTTTTAACCCTTTGGCTTTGGCTCTTGGCGCTGATGCTACTTTTGTAGCTCGCAGCATGGATCGCGACCCTATTCACTTACGTGAAATATTGAAACAAGCCGAACAGCATAAGGGAACTTCCTTTGTGGAGATTTATCAAAACTGCAATGTTTTTAATGATGGTGCTTTTGAACAGTATACCGACAAAAAGCAAAAGCCAGATACCACTATCAACCTTGCAGAGGGCGAACCCTTACTTTTTTCTAACAACACCAAGGCTATGCGCCTGAATGGTTGGAAACCTGAAATAGTAGAATATACAGACGGAGATTCCACCGATGGCTTGTGGATTCACGATTCTAAAGA
>JAUHWX010000118.1 GCA_030427285.1 Bacteroidia bacterium | reverse complement strand
TGGTACACACGCTGGAAAAAGCCATTCAGAAGGCAGAAGGTGATTCGCAACCTTTTATTATTGGTGGTGGAGAAATTTACAAGCAAGCACTTAGATATGCGCAAACTATGGAGCTTACCGAGGTAAATGGTGAATTTGAAGGAGATACTGTCTTCCCTGAGTTTGATGAAAAACGATGGAAGGAAGTAAAACGCAGTTCTCATCCAATAGACGAAAAACATAAATACTCCTTCGACTTTATTCAATATCAAAAGATTGGTTAAACTCGCAGTGTGCAGTTTCATCTTATATCCACTAATGATAAACTAAAGTTAAGCCTTGCCTTATCAGCAACGGCTGTACTCACTTTTTCACTTTTTACTTTCGTAAACAACTATGCCCCTGTTCTTATTTATATGGATAGATGGATGAGCATGGGGCCCTTATTTGATGACAGTCCCTTTTGGAAAGGCTTCACCCATAAACACGGCCCACATCGAATGGGCTTAATCTACATTCTGTTTTCTATCACAAGCTATTTTAGTGAATGGAACTCCAGAGCCGACATGTTTTTGCAGGCAAGCATCTATTCCATCACTGCTCTTTTAGCCCTGAGGCTAAAGTATTTGCTGTTTAAAAAGCTAAATTGGTTTGATTGGATAATTCCAGCCATATTTATTACCACCCAATCCGCACTTACAGTAACCTTCAACCCTTACGTACATGGCTTGATACCTTTCTTTGCAGTAAGTATATCCTTATGTTATTGTATTAATAATATAACGTGGCGAATTTTGAGTCAGGCTTTACTCGCTGCTATTGGCGTGTTTAGCGGATTTGCTCTTGTTGTCTCATTAACTTTTCTTGCCGTTGAAGGTTTTTTTTGGTTAAAAAAACCCAGCTTAAAGACAGCATTGGTTTTAATCATACCCCTCGCTTCTTTAACCTTTATGATCACAACCCAAGGTAAGTCACCTCCCTTGAGTTTTGACAATCCTATCGAATATTATCTCCAGTTTATTACATTTTTGTCACTTGACTTTATCGTTGTTCGGCCCTTAGATTATTGGCCTGCACTTCTTGTCGGTGGCCTATCCATCCTGATTTTCTTATTCTGGAAAAATCAAAATTCCGAATCTACCAGTACTCTAAAAACGGTTTTACTCCTCGTTGGAAGCAGTCTTATTTTCGTACTTCTCACTGCGGCTGGCCGGGCAGACATGGGAATGGGGAACGCCCTGAACTCACGATATATTCCGGCCATGATGCCACTTATGCTAGGAGTTTACTTTCTTATACTAAAGCTCGATTTGAATGCGTGGAAGTATACCTTTTTAATGGCCTTTGCAGCAATAATGCTGCGCTTCCATTTTATGCAAGATCCTCCTCGAATAAACAATGTGATCAAACAGTCTGCAGAAGTGGCAAAATGGGAAAATTGCTTTTTACAAAACAAGAGCTATAATAAGTGCTCAGAAGAAATTAATGAAAGCTTTGTTCCTGAATCAAAAAAGAAAGGCCTTCAGGAAAAAATAGATTTCCTGAAGGCCAATAAGCTAAATATATTTAAGGAGTAGCTAGCCTACTGCTTTCAAAGCTTTAAGCGACATTTTCTCCATTTTCTGCGAAGCATACTCTTCATCTACCACCAAGGTAATTTCTTCATCATGGCTCGGTAAATCAAACATGGCATCGGTAAGAATTGTTTCAATAATAGAGCGCAATCCGCGAGCACCAAGCTTGTATTCCATGGCTTTATCTACCACATAATCCAAAGCCTCTTCTTTGAAATCAAGCTCTACGTCATCCAATTCAAGCAACTTTGCATACTGCTTCATGATGGCATTTTTAGGCTTGGTAAGAATCTCTTTCAAGGTTTCCTTTTCAAGAGGATTTAGGTGTGTCAAAACTGGAATACGACCTATCAACTCAGGAATTAAACCAAAGGTTTTTAGATCTTGAGGAGCTATATACTTTAGCATATTAGCGGTACTCACCGTTTCGCGTTCTTTTGTATTATGAAAACCTACAGACCGCGTATTTAATCTTTTGGCAATATGACGGGCGATACCGTCAAATGCACCACCTGCAATAAACAAGATGCTGCTTGTGTCAACCTCAATAAACTTTTGATCAGGATGCTTACGCCCACCTTGTGGTGGCACGTTTACTTTAGTGCCTTCCAAAAGTTTAAGCAAAGCTTGTTGCACACCTTCACCACTTACATCGCGAGTAATAGAAGGGTTATCACTCTTACGGCTGATTTTATCAATCTCATCGATAAAGATAATTCCGCGCTCGGCAGCTTTAAGGTCATAATTGGCAGCCTGCAATAGACGTGTCAAAATACTCTCTACGTCTTCACCCACATACCCTGCTTCGGTCAGTACAGTGGCATCTACAATAGTGAATGGTACATTGAGCATACGAGCAATTGTTTTTGCCAAAAGTGTTTTACCCGTGCCTGTTTCCCCTACCATCATGATGTTAGATTTTTCAATCTCCACATCATTATCAATGGTATTCGTGTTGGTCAATCTTTTGTAATGGTTGTACACCGCCACAGATAATACTTTTTTAGCTTCATCCTGGCCAATTACATATTGATCTAAAAATTCTTTTATCTCTCGGGGCTTCACCAGCTTCAGAGATTTACTGAGGTCTTTTTTCTCCTTCATATCCATCTCTTCCACCACAATGCCGTTGGCCTGACGTATGCAGTGGTCACAGATATGGCCATTGATGCCAGCGATCAATACGTTGGTATCTTTCTTATCTCTTCCACAAAAAGAGCAGCTCAAGTTTTCTTTCTTATTACTCATATAGTAAATTAAGGATGGCAAAAATACGAAATCCGTTTGCACTTGCAGAGCAAACGGATTTCCATATTATTATCAATCGATAGCCTTAGTCTTTTGAAGGGCGCTTACTTTCAAGTACCTCATCAATCATTCCGTACTCCTTAGCCTCTTCTGCACGCATCCAGTAGTCGCGATCAGAGTCCTTTTCTACGGTATCGAATGGCTTACCTGAATGTGTTGAAATAATCTCGTACAACTCCTTTTTAAGAGTGAGAATTTGCTTCAAACTAATTTCCATATCACTTGCCTGACCTTGTGCACCACCCATTGGCTGGTGAATCATCACACGGCTATGTTTCAAGGCCGAACGCTTACCTTCTGCTCCTGCACAAAGTAAAACCGCCCCCATTGAAGCTGCCATACCCGTGCAAATTGTAGCTACATCAGGGCCTACAAGTTGCATGGTATCATATATTCCAAGGCCGGCATATACTCCTCCGCCAGGGCTATTCAAGTAAATCTGAATATCTTTTTTAGAATCTACTGATTCCAAAAATAATAGCTGAGCCTGAACGATATTGGCAACTTGATCATTAATACCTGTTCCCAAAAAGATGATACGATCCATCATCAAACGAGAGAATACGTCCATCTGAGCTACATTAAGCTGACGCTCCTCGATGATATAAGGTGTAAGTGACGCCTGTAGATAATTCTCTACGTGCATCGAGTTTATATCATGATGGCCAGTGGCGTATTTCTTAAATTCTTTTCCGAAATCCATATGTTGTTGATTTATATAAATTTTTGCGAGTGTAAATAAAACAAAAAATGGCTCGACAAGATTCGAGCCATTTTAAAATTATGACAAAACAGCAGAATTAATTCTGCCGAAAGTTATAAGAATTTACTTGCTGAGCATTTTTACAAACTCATCAAAGCTTACTTCTTTCTCATTAATTTTTACAGTTTCCTTGTAGAATTTAAGGAGCTTGTCACCAAAAAGCTGATCCGCAATACGCTGAGATTCTTCCTGATTATCAAGCACACGCTTGGCAATATCCTCAAGATCTTTTTCTTCGGGCTGCTGGCCATACTGGGCCATTTGGCGCATTACCAACTCCTTAGTGTAGTTTACTAATTCTTCCTGAGAAACCTCAATACCTTTTTCTTTTACCAACTTGCTTTCTACAAGTTGCCACTTAAGGCTATCCTTCATTTGTGGATATTGAGCTTCTACTTCTTCCGCTGTTACTGGCTTTTCGCCAGAAGTCTGCATCCACTTTTTAAGAAACTCATCCGGAAGTTCAAATTTGGTTTTATCAAGCACCACATTTTTAACGTCTTCGTAAAACTTGCGATCGCTTTCACCAATAAACATCTTTTCAGCATCTTCCTTAATGCGAGCTCTGAATTCTTTTTCGTCTTTCACGGTGCCTTCACCAAATACTTTATCAAAAAGCTCCTGGTTCATTTCAGCTGGCTCTATCTTAGTGATTTCAGCAATAGTGATTTCAAACAAACCTGTTGAAGCTTCCACAGCCTCTTTTGTTGAACCAATCACATTGGCAAAGTTGAAATCTTCTTTAAAAGCTTTCTTACTATCAATAGTAGCTTTATCACCTACTTTTAATCCATTAAGAGCTTTGATGGTTTTCTTATCATCCAGGCTGTCAAGGCCTACAGAAGCATTGGCAGTGATACCATCTTCTACGGCATTTCCATCTTTATCTACTTCTACCAAATCACCTTTAATGATGCAGTTTTCTTCTACTGCTTCCGGAGAAGACATTTTTCCAAAACGCTTAGCATAATCCTCTACATAGCGATCTACCATTTTCTTGTCGGCAGAAATCTTGTAATAAGGAACTTTGGTTTTATCAGAAATTGAAAGTTCAAACTCAGGAGCAAGACCTATTTCAAAATCAAATGAAAACTCACTTTGAGTCTCCCAGTCTATATTATCATTAGGAACAGGAAGTGGATTACCCAAGATGTCCAACTTCTCTTCGCGCAAGTGATCCGTCACTGCATGTTGCAAAATGTGGTTCACTTCATCAATAAGAACAGCCTTTCCGTATTGCTTTTTGATAAGTCCGGTAGGCACCATCCCTGGTCTAAAACCTGGAATTTTGGCATTCTTACGGTAGTCTTTTAATACTTTTTCTACCTTTCCTTGGTAATCTTCAGGAGTGATATTTACAGTTAATACTGCATTCAAGTCTCCTGTTTTATTGGTAGTTACATTCATTTTATACCTTTTATTTCCCTTTCAAAAATTGGAGCGCAAAGGTACATAAATTCTCTGTTTTAGAGAACCTTATCTACATTCTGTTAAGTAATTTTCATTTTTTATACATTGGCAGTTCCTAACGAAACAACATGAAGAAACTATTATTACCCACCCTCTTGGCTACTTTCGCCCTTTTTTCTGCTCAGGCTCAAGAAAAACTTTCAGGCCACATTTATACTGGCTGGATAGTTCCACAAAATGATTTTACTAGTGCTGATCACGATGGTAACAAACCCAATCTATCTGTTGGTGTGGGTATGGCCTATCAAATAGCGCCATCTCTTGCTCTTCGTGGAGATTTGATGGCAGGTATGCTCGATGGTAGTAATGGGCTGTCTTATTATGAAACAAATCTCTACGAGGCCAAGCTAGGACTGGATTTTAACGTAATAAAACTCTTTAATAAAGAGTATGAAAAAATAAAGCTAAACGCTCACGTAGCTCCCGGGTTGATGTTTTACTCTTCACGCTTATATGACATTAATACTCGCCTAAAGCTTGTAGAATCGCCAGTAGCTGGTGAAAAAGCTCTTTCTCCAAATTTTATACTTGCCTATGGTGGTAGTATTGGTATAGCTATAACCCCAAAACTGGACTTAAACCTTGGGTATTCCAATAGATTTGTTGACGAAGTAGAGTGGATGGATGCTAGAAAAAGTGGTGATCACTCAGATTTCTATGGCATGGCTCAAGTAGGTTTTACCTACTACCTAAAAACTGACCCAAGTAAAGTAGAGGTTGACAAAAAGACCTATGCAGACTTAAACAAAAAAGCTGCAGATCTTGAAAAAACAGTTTCAGAAAATGAAGGTAATGCAGAGCGAATTGCCGAACTAGAAATGGCAAATCAGGAAAAAGCAATGCTTATAAAAAAGCTTGAAGCTGAACTTGATAGTGCCAAAGCAAATTTAAACACTGCAACAGTAAATACCTCTACATCTGCAGATACAAAAGGCCCCGCAAATGCTGAGGCTATCTTGAGCCAACCTCAGTATCGAATTGTTGTGGCGAGTTTACCAAATCAAACCATGGCCCAGCGTTGGATAGATAGAAGCACACTTGACCAATCAGAGATGGTGATTGCCTATATTGAAGACCTAAATACTTATCGTGTGGTATATAAATCATACCAAACATTTGCCGCTGCACGTAAAGAGATGCTTAACATTAAAGGCGCTATTCCAGATGCTTGGATTGTGAAGTTCTAGAGCATTATACTTTTCACTTTTAAGGATTGATCATTTGCGAAAACGCATTTTATCAATCCTTATTTTTTTGATACCAATTGAGGCTTGACTTTTGATATTTGCTTCATATCAAAGTAAAAATATGAGCTACCCACTTTATATAAAAAACATGGTCTGTGATCGCTGCAAAAGCAGTGTAAACCGAATGCTTCAAGATTTAAATATCACTATAAAGGATTTAGAACTGGGTGAGGCAACTTTGGAAAGTCCCTTAAGTGAAACCCAAAGAAACAAACTCAAAGATCAATTATTATCACAGGGTTTTGAACTTTTAGAAGATCGTGAAACACAAACCATAAATCAGATAAAATCTGAAGTGATTCGTTTTGTGCATCATCAGCCAGATTCTGAAAGTCAAACATTAAGTGCACATTTAAGCGTTCACCTCAATAAAGAGTATTCGAGGCTGAGCAAGCTTTTTAGCCAGGTGGAAGGTCGCACCATTGAAAGCTATTACATCGATCAGCGCATAGAGCACGTGAAGGAACTCATCATTTATGATCAACTTTCGCTAAGTGAAATTGCCTACAAACTAAATTACAGTAGCGTAGCACACCTTTCGGGACAGTTTAAAAAGGTAACTGGAATGACACCTAGCGCCTTTAAAAAACTAGGGCCACAGGGCCGAAAACCTCTTGACTCAGTTTGAGCCTATAAATCCGTTCCATAATTATATAAGTGCAGCCAATTTCAATTTGTTAAATTTGCCCCAGTGAAAAAGCTAAAAGCCATATTATCCATCTCCCTAGTCGGAATACTGCTATTCTCCACTGTGGGATTTTCAGTAAGCCGCCACTACTGCATGGGTATGCTTATGGACGAAAGCTTTTATAGCCTTTCAGAAGATTGCGGAATGGAAGCCGATGACCAATGTGAAAAGCCTGAGCAAGGCATTGACATGGGATGCTGTGATGATGAAAATTTAGTGTTGGCGGGTATTGACGTTATCAGCATTGTAAAAGAGCAATTGGATTTCACACCCGCCCTTGCCGGAGTTTTGCTCCCAAGTTTTGTACTTGCAATTCCGGAAAATACCGACTACAAACTATTATCTTTTTTCCCGCCACCAGAACCTCAGCCGTATGGCAAAAATCTTTTGGTGAAGGTTCAGCGATTCTTGATTTAGAATTCCCCTCTCCCTGGAAAGGGGTGGACACGCCTTGGCGTGAACGGGATGTGGCTGCGTCCCCACAAATTTATCTAGCCAATCCAATTAGTTTTTCTTTTTTAAATTCAAAAAAATCTAAATCAATGAAATCTTTAAATAAAATCTTTTTCGTTTCTCTATTTTCTATTTTGGCTACAGCCACTTTTGCGCAAAGTCAAAAAGACACCACCATGATTGTAAATGGCGTGTGTGGTATGTGCCAGGATGTAATAGAAACTACAGCTCAAAAAGTACCTGGAGTATCGGCTGCCAGCTGGGATGTAAAGTCAAAAGTATTCTCTGTTTCTTATGATCCGGAGCAAACCAGCCTTCAGGCTATCAGCGATAGCATCAATGTTTCGGGATACGACACGGAATACAACACAGCTACAGACGAAGCTTACTACAGCCTTCACAAATGCTGCTACTACCGCGATCCTAAGGTAGTGGAAGATCACAAATAAGCTGTACTATGAAAAATATTGGAATCATACTGCTGGCATTTTTGCCACTGCTTGGTTATGCTCAAATTTCTGGTACGGTGAGTACTTTTGAAAACAACAAAAAAACACCTTTGCCAGGAGCCAATGTATTTTGGGAAGGAACCGAAACAGGCACTACCACGGATGAAAATGGAAAATACACCATTGACCGCGTACCTGGTCATAGTACATTATCTGTGAGTTTTATTGGTTTTAAAGCCGAAAGCAAAGTCATCATTTCTCGCACAGGAACCACGAACTTCATCATGCTCCCTGCGGAAAGTGAACTTAGCGAAGTAGATGTAGTAGGCCGTGTGGATGCCACTTCGGTGGATTTGACTCGGGCAGACCTCACCTATAAAATAGATGATAAGGAATTGCGCAAGGCCGCTTGCTGTAATCTTAGCGAAAGCTTTGAAACCAACGCTAGCGTGGATGTAGCTTTTACCGATGCAGTAACCGGAACTCGCCAGATTGAGATGCTTGGTCTTGCCGGAAAGTACGCTCTTATCCAGCGTGAGAACATTCCCTTCGCTCGTGGGCTAAATGCCAACACAGGGCTTACCTACATTCCTGGTCCATTTGTACAAAGCATACAACTTACCAAGGGGTTGAGCTCTGTGTTGAATGGCTATGAAAGTGTAACCGGACAAATTAATGTAGAGTATTACAAGCCTGAAACTGCCCCAGCTTTAATGTTTAATGCTTTTGCCAACCAAGGCGGGCGTATGGAGGCAAACGTAATAAGTGGTGTGGATGTAAGTGATAAATTATCCACAGCATTTTTGCTTCATGGAAGCTTAAACCCGCGAATAAATGATGTGAATAATGACGGTTTTGCTGATATCCCTACTAACAGCCAAATAAACCTCAACAATCGCTGGCACTACAAAGGTGACAATGGCTGGGAAGGACAGTTGGGAATATCGGCCATACAAAGCGATAAGGTAGGTGGACAAACGGCTTATGCCAAAAGTGACAATCCTGCTGATAGCCTTTGGGGCTACGAATCCCGTGGAAATAGGTTTGAGCTTTTTGGTAAAAACGGCTACGTTTTTCAAGATGAAGCCTTTCGCAGCTTAGGGCTTATTTACAGCTTCAGTTACCAAGATCATAATGGCCGATTTGGCCAGCGCAAGCACTATGGCGAGCAAAAGAGCGCCTACTTCAACTCTATTTTTGCTGATATAATTGGTACTACAGCTCATAAGTACAAGGCCGGTCTATCTCTTCAAATTGATGATGTTACCGATGAGTTGTCAATAGTAAACACAGAAACCATTTTATATAGCCAAAAACGCCAGGAAATTGTACCCGGAGCCTATGTAGAATACACATTTGAGCCAAACGTAAAATTTACCATGGTGGCTGGATTACGGGCAGATTACAACAGCTATTTTGAGCAAGTTTATGCAACCCCACGGTTAAACTTCAGATATATGCCAACAGAAAATACCACCTTAAGATTAGGTGGTGGACGGGGACAACGGTCTCCCAACGTGATGGCAGAAAACCTGAATGTGTTAGCTTCTTCACGAGCCATGAATTACAATCAATTGGATAAATACATGGCTGAAATTGCCTGGAACACGGGAGCTAGCATTTCACAAAACATACCATTGGGTGATAAAAAAATAATACTGAACGTAGATGCATTTTATACTTGGTTTGAAAACAAGCTAGTGGCCGATTTGGACGCTGACCCTAGGCAAGCTTATTTTCTTAATGCTGAGGGAAGCCGATCGCTAAGCGTTATGGCCCAGGCAGATTACGAAGTATTCAAAAACTTTGAATGGCGCCTGGCGTATAAATATCTCAATGCTCAGGATAATTTCCTCAATGGACTCGCTGCCAGCTACCTCATCCCCACCCATAGAGCTTTTACCAATTTTGGCTACCGTACCGAAAGTGGCTGGAAGTTTGACCTTACCGTAAATTGGTTTGGTGAAAAACGCTTGCCTAATACAGAGCAAAGTCCAGCTCAATTTCAGCAGGAACCCTACTCTGATAACTTCGTAACGATGAATGCTCAAATCAATAAGAGCTTTAAAAATGGTTTGGAGCTATTTGTAGGTGCTGACAATTTGCTGAATTACCGTCAGGATAATCCAATTGTAAATGCCCAAAATCCGAATGATGCCTACTTTGACACCAACTTTACCTGGGCGCCAATTTTTGGTAGAAACATATATGCAGGGCTTTATTACACTTTGGATAAAAAGAAGAAATAAGGCTTAAGGAAATCAGGCTTGGTTAATTAGTATTTCTGGGAGTTCTTTTCGACTTCGCTCACAGTGACAAACGTTTGTCGTAGCCAAACTGGGCGAAGTCGAAATGTTTTCCACCACAAACAACACACTTCTATAACATTTCT
>JAUHWX010000117.1 GCA_030427285.1 Bacteroidia bacterium | reverse complement strand
GATTTGCGTTTTGGCCTAATGAGCTTGGAGCCCAATTCTCAAAACTTTGTTTTCAAATACAAGATCGATGTGGATCAATTAGGTGAGGTACATTTTACCGAAGAACCAAAAGATACACGAGATGGCAAAAAGATGATTGCTGAATTGTGGGAGAGGGTTAAGGGGAATTGACTTTAGCCAGAGTCCTGACAGGTTTATAAATGTGACGTTGATAAACCTGTCAGGACTAATATATCCCCCAATAAACAGCCCTGTCAGAGTTTCAAACTCTGACAGGGCTGTATCGTATTTTTGATTTATAACTGAGGTGTTACAATATTTCCTCCAAACGCTACTTGAATCACCATAAAGGCAATAAAAAAGAATACATAAAGACAAACAGTTATTAGTGTCATTATTCCCACAAATTTGAAGAAGCTCTTGTTTTTATCCAATGCTAATATCAACTGAGTCTCATCTTCAGATTGTAAAGCAAGGTTCAGCTTTTCCGCAAATTGATACAAATAGCGGCTTGGGAAAAAATATAGAGCTGCCGCCAAAAGATACATCGTACCCAAAAAACCTCCAGTCATAAAGGCTACAGGCATATTGGGGATTTCAGATAAGGTATTGCCCAAAGTGAACATACTTAATGCAGCTAGTATTACAAAGCCACATGCAATAAAACCTATAATACCAAGAAACTTAGCCCATTTTGCAGTTGTGCTCAGCATTTGACGGACGTAGTCTGTTTTTAAAAGTGACGGTTGTTGAGAGTCTGGATTAATTGAGTCTAAAGGTTCCATAGTTTTATGTTTTTTAGTTGATAAAGAGCGAAAATAGAATAATCATTGAAATGGGATTACTCAATTAAGAATATGGCTTAAATTCGCGCAAGCTTAGAAAGAATCGAATAAATCATTCATTATGAATTTTGACTTAATAGTATTGGGCAGTGGCCCCGGAGGATATGTAGCAGCTATCAGAGCAGCACAACTAGGTTTGAAAACGGCCATTATCGAGCGCGAAAGCCTTGGTGGTATTTGCCTAAACTGGGGATGTATCCCAACCAAAGCACTTCTTAAGAGCGCCAATGTATTTGAATATATGAATCACGCTGAAGACTATGGTCTGAGAGCTGAGAATGTGGATAAGGATTTTACCAAGGTGGTAAAGCGCAGCCGCACTGTTGCTGAAGGTATGAGCAACGGTATCAAATTCTTGATGAAGAAAAACAAGATTGAGGTAATCATGGGCGAAGGTACCGTGAAGGCCGGCAAGAAGATTTCTGTAAAAGGAGAAGACGGAAAAACTACCGAGTACAGCGCTAAGAGCATCATTATTGCAACAGGTGGTCGCAGCCGTGAGCTGCCAAGCTTGCCACAGGATGGAAAGAAAATTATCGGTTATCGCCAAGCGATGAACCTGGATAAGCAGCCAAAGAAAATGGTGATTGTTGGTTCAGGAGCAATTGGTGTTGAGTTCGCCTATTTTTATAACACTATGGGAACTGAAGTTACTGTAGTAGAATTTCTTCCAAACGTGGTGCCAGTGGAAGATGAGGAAGTTTCAAAACAATTGGAGCGTAGCCTTAAAAAGACTGGTATCAAAATTATGACCAATAGTGAAGTAACTAAAGTAGATACTTCTGGTGATGGTTGTAAAGTAACCGTGAAGACTAAAAAAGGAGAGGAGCAAATCGATTGCGATGTAGTTCTTTCTGCCGTTGGTGTTACTGCCAATATCGAAAATATCGGTTTGGAGTCAGTTGGCATCAAAACGGAAAAAGGAAAAATCATGGTAGACGATTATTACGCTACCAATGTTGATGGATATTATGCTATCGGTGACTGTGTACCTGGACAAGCTTTAGCTCACGTAGCTTCCGCTGAAGGTATTATTTGTGTAGAGAAAATCGCAGGACACCATCCACAACCATTAGATTATAACAACATCCCGGGATGTACTTACTGCTCTCCTGAAATCGCTTCTGTAGGGTATACTGAGAAAGCTGCAAAAGAAGCCGGTTTTGAGATTAAAGTGGGTAAATTCCCATTCTCAGCAAGTGGTAAAGCAAGTGCTGCTGGTCACAAAGATGGTTTTGTAAAAGTGATTTTTGACGCCAAGTATGGTGAATTCTTAGGTTGCCACATGATTGGAGCCAACGTTACCGAAATGATTGCTGAGGCAGTTGTAGCACGTAAATTGGAAACTACAGGAATGGAAATCGTAAAATCTGTACACCCACACCCCACCATGAGTGAGGCTGTGATGGAAGCTGCTGCTGCTGCTTACGATGAGGTGATTCACCTTTAAAGGAAGTTAAAGGTTAAATGTCAGAGGTGCTGAGAACATATAACCTCTTTTTCTTATAACATTTAACTCATAAAAAGTCCTGATTCATTGAGCGAAGTCGAAATGTTTCAGGGCTTTTTTTATGATATATGATACCTACTCGTCATATTTGTCGTTCAACCTTTGTTGGGTTTTAATTCATTTGAATGAAGTTTATAAAACATACGCTTGCTGCTCTTATCCTTACACTCAATTTTGCATTAGCTCAAAAAGGAGATAGCACTTTAGTTTTCGAAATCAACTTTAATCTGGATTCATACGCATTATCCAAAGCTCAAAAGGCTAAAGTGGATAGTGTATTGGATTTAGCACCTATTTCAGTTCTTAGGCATGTAGAAATATACGGTCATACCGATAGTCTGGCTGGTGTGGAGTACAATCGTCAGCTTTCGAAGCGAAGAGTACAAAGCATACTTACCTATTTGGTGTATAATGGACTTGATCCATTGCTGGTTGATGCTGATTACTATGGCGAAGAACGCCCTAAGTATGACAATGCCGCAGAAACTCGTGCCCGAAATAGGAGGGTGGAAGTGCATTTGTCAATTGATCCGTCACTTTTTCCAAAACCGGCCTACCGTATTACCAATGAAGAGTTTAAAAAAGGTCAACGCATACGCTTGCCTAATTTAAATTTTGTGGGAAACCAGCCTATTCCAGTAGCGCAAAGTTTTGAGGTTTTAAAAGATCTACTATTGGTTATGATGAAATATCCTGACCTGCAGATAGAATTGCAAGGGCATGTTTGCTGTAATGACAATATGGAGCTTTCTGTTGAGCGCGCCAAGATGGTGCATGATTTTTTGGTAGGAAATGGTATTGATCAATCAAGATTGAGCTATCAGGGCTTTAGTAATCGAAAACCACTGTTTAAAGAAAAAACTGAAAAGGAAAAAGCGCTTAACAGACGAGTAGAGGTACTCGTAATAGATAATAGCGATATGAAGGTGAGCGTGACCAACCTTCCAAAAATAGACCTTAGGGCACCGGTGCTCGGGGTGACTTTTCTCAACAAAAAGTCAAGACTTACACCGTTGGGTGATCATTCACTTTCGCTTATTGCTGAAATGATGCAAAACCCTGAAAACCTTTACTTCGAATTTGTGATATTTGATAACATACAGGATAATACCCTTACCAAGGGAAGAGGCTTTGCAATTGATAGGGTTTTGAAAGGAATGAAGGTAGATAGAGATATTTTTGTAGTGAGATCTACCCCTGCAAATTCTCAAATGCCCTACTCAACCAACAACAATTATTTGATGATAAAAATATCTGAAAGGTGATGGATTACAATACTTATTTTAGCGAGGAAGTACCTAACGCTTTAACCGAGTTAAGTGCCAATACAAAGCCAGAATGGGGCACTATGAGTGCCAATGAAATGTTAGAGCATCTTATAGCTGGCGTTATTTTGAGTATGAAAGATGTTCCGCGAAGCATTACAACACCAGAAGACAAGCTGCCTGTGTACAAGAAGTTTTTGATGAGCGATCGTCCATTTGGAAAGGATTTGCCAAAGCCAAAAGAATTTGATGATTATCCCACAAAAAATGACGACATTAATGAGAGTAAAGCTGAGTTGCTAAAACGCATTGAAGAAATGCTTCTATACTTTGAAAAGCATCCACAGCATAGTGCTATTCATTCTAGTTTTGGAAGGCTCACTGTGGAAGAATGGAAACACCTGCATAAGAAACATTTCACACACCACTTCCTGCAATTTGGACTGCTTAGCTGATCTAACCCAACAAAATATATGATAAGCTCATTACTCAACTGGTTAAAAGATAGATGGTTTTTTGCCAACTCGTTTTTCCCTGTTCAGTTGTTTTTGCTTCATATTAGGCGCAGCCACTTACTTATAGTTTTTTGGCTTTTACTATTTGCTTTTGTTGGCGGTTTTTTGGCTAAAAATTATGGGCTGAGTTACCTCTTTCTTACCCCTGAGTATCTGGATAAAGTAAACTTTATTAGCTACTTTATAGTGGGTGTGGCTGGTGGACTTTTTGTGATGGCATTTCACATCAGCAGCTACATTTACTACAGCTATCGTTATCCTTTCCTGGCAACACTTAGTCGCCCTTTATGGAAATTCAGTATCAATAACTCTGTTATTCCTGTCCTTTTTATTGGTTTTTACATTTATCGGGTAGTTGATCTTTTGATTAGTGAGGGCTTTGATTGGATGTCTATTGTTGTTAATGTTTTGGGACTGGCGGCAGGTGGTCTGTTCACTGTGCTTTTTTCTTTTTCTTATTTCATTGGTACATTAAAAACCTTGGAATTGCCGGAGGATGGTAGCAAGAGATCGAAGGCGCTCATGCCTTTACAAAAAATCATGATCCCTGAGGGTAAGATTGGCTCGAGATCTAAAACTCACATAAATTATTATATGAGTGGCCCCTTCAAGATCAAGCTTACTCGACATGCAGGGCATTATGGTAAGAAGGTTTTGCTTGAAACTATTCAGCAACATCATTTTAGCGCTGCTATTTACTTTTTGATACTTATCCTTTTAGTAATCGGACTTAGTTTGGTAGGAAATCATGAGGTCTTTATTATCCCGGCTGGGGCTTCTATTTTTCTTATTTTCTCGCTTTACCTTATGGTTACCGGGGCTTTTTATACAAGGTTAAAGACATGGACTGTAACAATCGGATTAGTTGTTCTTTTTGGCTTAAATTATATCTCAGGTTTTGAGCGATTTGCTTCTTTAAACTATGCGTATGGTATGAATTATGACACCAAGCGTGCTGATTATTCTTATGAAAATTTTGAAGCCTTGACCAGTGACTCTTTAGTAAAGTATGATAAAGAGCAAAGTCTTAATATCCTTGAAAACTGGAAAGCAAAACAGAGTAGTGCTAAGCCTAAGCTTGTGCTTGTAAATGTGAGCGGAGGTGGTTTGCGATCAGCCCTATGGGTAACCAAGGTTATACAAGAGATAGATGCCGCAGCAGAGGGGGCGTTTTATCCCGCTATACACTTAATCTCTGGGTCATCAGGAGGAATGCTGGGAGCAGCCTTTTTACGTGAGGTAGAGTATAGGCATAGGCATGGATTTTTAGACGTAGAACTTCAGAGCGATACCTTGCTCACCCTTATGGGGAAAGACTTATTGAATCCAGTAACCTTTACTTTGGCGGTCAATGATCTGTTCTTCAGGCTAAAAAAAGTAGACTATGGCCCATATACATACCCAAAGGATAGAGGCTACACTTTTGACAAAAGGCTAAATGAGAATACCATGGGCCTATTGGATAGGAAGTTTAGTGAATACAAAGATTTAGAGTATAAATCAGAAATGCCTCAAATGGTATTGGCTCCTACTATTGTGGGAGATGGACGTAAGCTACTCATGAGCCCCCAAGGGGTTTCTTATCTTGCTTTTACACGGCCATACGCAGGGATAGGCAGAGCTAAGGAACATAGTGGAGTGGAATTTAGTAGGTTGTTTGCTGATCAGGATGCGGATAACTTAAGTTTTCTTACCGCATTGAGGATGAGTGCCTCTTTCCCATACATTACTCCACTTATCAATATGCCATCCAAGCCGGGTCTCGAACTTATAGATGCAGGGGTGCGCGATAATGAAGGTTTTGAACATAGCCTGAGATATATTTTTGCACACAAGAAGTGGATAGAAGAAAATACCAGTGGTGTTATTATTGTTCAGATAAAAGCTAATCGGGCAAATGAAATTCCTATAAAGGAGGAAAGAGTAACTAAATTGGATAAACTTACATTACCTATTGGAGGCGTGCTGAAGAGTTTTCACAACTTGCAGATATACAACAAATCTTTGCTGATGGAGCTTAGTCGCGAAGAGCTAAATATGCCCATTGACATAGTGCGTTTTTCATTAATAAATGACGATAAAGACGTATCCTTGAGCTGGCACCTTACCAATGTAGAAAAGGAAAGCATACTGTCTACATTTACAAATAAGCCCAATCAAGAGGCTATAAACTTTTTGCTAAAAGCACTAGAAGAAAGCCGGTAACGCTAAATCTAATGATTAACGATACCGGCAATTCAACCAACCAAACAAAATTTTATATCAGGCAAAATGCTATTGCACTGCATACTCTATTTACGTACTTGATGCAAGTTTGGACTTAATAAAAAAAAAGTCCTTCTTTTTAGGAAGGACTTTAGGTTGGTTGACGGCTAACAAGTAGAGACTAGTTATGCTTTAGAACTTTGTTAATAATGTGTATCGTTCCATTAATGGCGGTAATATCTGAGGTTTTTAAACTCGCGTTAGGTAACGTTCCTTTTTCATCTTGAATGTTGATGCTGCCGCCTTGTTCTTTTATTATTTCAATCCAATGTCCCGAGTGAATGGTAGCATATCGGTTATTTTGTAGGTCCTGCGCTTGGATTTCTCCAGAAAGGATGTGGTATTTTAATAGATCCCCAAGCGTGTTGCTGCTGTTTGCGTTTGTAAATTCGCTCCAATCGGCAACACCTTCTCCACTTAAAAAAGCATTCATGGCTAAATCATCTGGCCCAAAAATGGTATGAACCTGATTTTCTTGATTTAAAATCGTTTCAATATTATTTTGACATTTACTAATAGCGGCTTTAAGCTTGCTAAAATTCGGATTTACGCGAATCAATCCATTTAAGGTAAGTGGCGAAAGAACACCATCAACTTTGTGAATCACGCTTTCTCCGGTTTTAATGTCTCTTTGAGAAACGGAAGCCGCAAATGAGTTAAGTGAAATATTCTTATCCACTCTGCTGATGTAGGCATGCAGGTGATTGTTATTAGAATTTGTGGCCGCGGTAGCGATGTACGAGTTTACCACGTCTGTAGCTTCTACTTTCTTTTGCAAAATGTGATAAAGCATTACATTTTTAAATGTAGCCGCGCCATAAAAATTGTAAAGTCCAGATAAGCTATCTACACCAAGATCATCCAGATATAGGGCAAAAGCACTATCAGTAGGGGCAAAGAGTGTGAGGTTATTTTGCCTTAAAACATCTTGTAAGCCTGCCATCTCTATTGCTTTTAAGGTAATTGATAGATCCGGGTGCTGGCCAAGCTCATTGTATATGTTAGCTTCAAGTTGCTGTGGGGCACTTTTTTCGTCTTTGGCACAACTGGCAAGTAGTGTTGTTAAAAAAAAGACTAAGAGTAAAGGCTTTATTATTTTAATCATTGAGTATAAAATTCTGCAATTCGGGAAACTTCCCAATTGACTTATTGTTCATTTCTTTACACGCTAAATATCTGCCAAAGGTTGGCTCTTAATTTGCAAATATCACACTCTTAATGCAAACCAATAAATCAGATTATATACTTCGAGCGACAGGCATCAATTATAGCTATGAGCAAAAGAAGGTACTTACTAATGTCAAATTTGCACTAAAGGCTCGAGAGGTAGTGGGTATAGCCGGAGAGAGCGGATCTGGAAAAACCACCTTGCTGAAGGTTTTAGGGGCAAAAATGGTACCTCCAAGCGGAAATGTTTTTTTTAAGGATGAAAACATCTATGCCGGCAATGAACAGCTCTTGCGCGGTCATCCTGCTATAAAAATTGTAGATCAGGATTTTGACCTAATGCCTTATATCACGGTAGATGAAAATATTATACGCAATAGTTTAAGCCTAAGCGAGAGTGCCAGAAAGCTATTGCTTAGAAAAATGAAAACACATCTTAATTTGAAAGATGTGGGAGCTAACAAAGCAATAAATACATCTGGGGGGCAAAAGCAAAGAGTGGCTTTGGCAACAGCGCTGGCAGCAAAACCAGAAGTACTTTTGCTGGATGAACCGTTTGCTAATTTGGATTATTCATTAAAAACGCAAGCCATAAAATTGCTAAAAAGCCAGTGGCGAGCCAGGGCTATGGTTGTGGTAGCTCATGAACCTACTGATTTGCTCAGCTTATGTGATAGGCTGGTAATCATGAAAAAGGGAAGAATCGTTCAGCAAGGAACATCTAAAGAGGTATATCAAAATCCTAAAAACAGATATGTGGCCGAGTTATTGGGACCCATAAATGAATTGAGCGATGCCCTAGCCCATGCGCTGGGGACAACTAAGAAGATGGTTCGTCCACATGAACTTACAATTTCCGATAAAGGAGTTGGTGCACAAGTTAAAAACCAGCAGTATTGCGGTGCATTTATGGAAATAGAGTTGCATTTCACTGATTTTGATCAAAGCCTGCTACTGCATTATTCTGGTGATAAAGTATTGGAAGTGGGAGAGCAGGTAAAAATCATGTATAAGTAGAGACGTAAAAAGCCGCCCGTATTTTAAAAGGCGGCTTTTGGTAAGGGGTATGCAGTAGCGTTTACTCTTTGTTTTGAAGTAGTAAAAACTCATTCATTACTACTTCGGTTACATAGCGTTTTTCACCTTCTTTGGTTTCATAGGTGCGGGTTACCAGTTTACCTTCTACGCCTACTTCTTTTCCTTTACGGATAAATTTTTCTACCAGCTCGGCAGTTTTGCCCCAGGCTACTACATTGTGCCATTGGGTGTCAGTTACTTTTTCACCTTTGGCGTTTTTGTAGTTTTCATTGGTAGCGAGCGAAAACTTAGCGAGCTTATTACCATTGTCAAGATTTTTGATTTCAGGATCCATGCCTGGGTTGCCAATTAACTGTACGCGGTTTCTTAAAGAATTCATGATAAAGGGTTTTACGATTATTAAAATTTTGATGAGACAAAGGTGCGGCAGCCTCCAAACCCTATTCGGTATTTAAGCACTTACTATCTACTTAGCTGTCGTTTGTAAGCGTTTGTAAACGGTTGTAATTGGAAAGGGATTAATATATTGCGAAAGCAAACAACTTAATCTAAACTAACAATGCTTGGAGAAATAACTAAAGTACAGTTACGCAGAATATGGAAAAACGAAGCTTATGACTTCACACCCTGGCTTGCCAATAACTTGGAGAAAATAGGAGAAGCTGTTGGACTTGAACTGGAGTTTGAAGCGAAGGAAGTTTCGGTTGGACCTTTCTCAGCTGATATATTAGCGAAGGATGCGGGTACAGATAAATTTGTCGTAATTGAAAATCAACTTGAAAAAACTGATCATGACCATTTAGGAAAATGTATAACATATGCCTCAGTTCTAGATGCATCTGCCGTTATTTGGATAGCTTCAAAGTTTACCGATGAACATAAAAAGGCTTTGGATTGGTTGAATGACCATACGTCAGATGATATAGGTTTTTATGGTGTTAAAGTAGAGTTGTGGCAAATTGACAACTCACAACCTGCGGTTAGGTTTAATGTTGTTAGTGAACCAAATGTTGTGGTTCGTCAAGCCACAAAGAGGAAAGAACAAGGTGAATTATCTGATCGAAGGAAAACGCAGTTGGAGTTTTGGACAGTGTTTAGAGAAAAGTTGGCGGAAACAGGTAAAGTTAGATCTTTACAAACACCAAGACCCCAGTATTGGTTTGACGTAGCTCTTGGAAAATCAGGAATAAATTTGTCAAACACATTTAACACTGACACCAATGAAATTGGAGTTAGGGTTTACATAGGAAATAAGAAGGTTGATGAATGGCTTCCATATTTTGAATCAAAAAAGGAAATAATTGAAGGGCAAATTGGTTATGAACTGGTCTGGAACCCTAATCCAGAAAATAGAGACAAGGTTATTTCATTGACTAAACATTTTGACTTAGTAGATAAAGAGAATTGGAAGTCAGGAATAGAATGGCTAGCCGATAAGACTTTAAAGTTTAAAGAAACATTCTCAAAGATAATAGCCACAAAAATTGATTAAAGAATTAAATGACCACCTTCAGAAAAACAGTAATTCTTGCTGCCTTAATTTTAATAGTGATTCAACTGATAGTATTTGATTACCAAGATTTACGTTGGGTAGCAAACTCAAGCGCTTATATTGGTATTGTGGCCATGCTTCTGGTAATAATTAGTATGATACTTTCTAATAGAAATGAACGAAAGGAGACAGACAGCTAAATCTTAAATCCATGAACCAACGCACCTGTTTAGAATGTAACGAGCCCATAAAGGGCAGAGCAGATAAGAAGT
>JAUHWX010000331.1 GCA_030427285.1 Bacteroidia bacterium | reverse complement strand
TAATTCGCCAACCGTCATAGGGATGCTTAGAATCATTTCTACATTGGCAGCCAGGGGCTCTAAGCTTTGGAATTGCTTGAGTGTGCATACGATGGAATAACTAAATCCGGCAATGACTAAAAGAACTCCCCAAAATCGAAGTTTGGATTTAAGAGCCAGGTAGCCAAGCCCGATTAAGTGAAAGCCAAATACTATGAGTCCTAAGGTCCATATGTTTTCAAAGCTTTGAAAGTGATACATCACGAGCTGGGCAGTTGCTTCATTGGTTACTGTAAGCAGACTACATATTTTCATCAACTGTGCTATGGCCACTCCAAGAATGATGGAGTAGATAATTCTTATCCATGCTGTGAGAGCAGAAAGGGATTTGTTTACACTTTTAAAAAAGTGATATAAAGCCCAAGCCACGATTACATCAAGAACTAAGATTAGACACCATCCAAGAATCTCTGCCTGGAAAAGTCCTTTTGAATTTAAGAGATTCTCTAAAGTGGTGTTTGCATCACCCAGTTGTACAATTTGTGAATGTGCATGCCCGAATGAAAAGCCAGCAGCTATAGCCATTAATAAAAGTGAAACACCAGCTATAAGAGCCAATCTGTTCAGGTTTGCGTTGATTGCTTTCATGTTATTAAACATTTAGGCTACACCGCCAATTGAGGGGTTGATGATTTTCTAAATCTTACTCCTTTTATAAGAAGGAATAGTGTAAGTGAAAACTCGCCAATAACACCGCCACTGATCACCAACATTTCGGACAGGCTTTGGTAATCCTTATAGTTTGAGAGAAATAGCTGTGCGCCACTATCTGTTAGATAAGCTATACCTGCAATTTGGAGTAAAACCCCTATAAATCTGGGAAAGCTTGATGAGCGGAAAATCAGCAATCCTAATAGAAGGAGATGAGCCCCAAAAAACAAGAGCCCGATATTCCACACCATGTTAAATTGTGTCAGTAATCCGTCCACCTGATCGGCTAAACCTTGGGGAGAATTTATAGTAAGGCTTGCGATATCAAACAAGCTAAACAAGGCTACAGCGAAGATGGCTCCGTTGATCAGCCTAAGGATTGATGATGTGGTTGCCATACGTTCACTCTCATTTTTCAGCAATCTATACAAAGGAAAAGCGAGTATGATATCTACAATAACCATTATAGAAAAGGCAATCAGGCCCATTTGAAACTGTGAAAACTGATTAATAATATTTATAGAAGTTAATAGTGCATGACCATCTACTACCATACTTTCAAGGGTGTAGAAGTTGGCGAAAAAGCCAGCAACAAAAATGATTAGATATCCTAGCCCGGTAAGTCGGGCCATGGTTTTGAGGGATTTCATAGTTGTGAATTTTTAAGGTTAAGAGAATTATCGCACAGTGATTACTACATTGCCTTTTTTGTGACCAGCACTCACATAAGTATGCGCTTCCGAAACTTTTTCTAAAGGGTACTGTCGGTCGATGATAGTTTTTAAACGGCCTTGACGAATAATGTCGATGAGTTCTGCCAACATCTCTTTGATAACAGGAGATTTGAGCATACCTGTAGCTGCAAACTTTGCCTTTTTAGAAGAGAAAGCAGAGGTCCACATCATTTGTAATAATAGTTTGAAATCCAGTACCGGAGATAGGTATTGGCCATTATCGGCAAGCACACGTTTACAATCTTTAAAACTTCTTTTGCCTACGGTGTCGTAAATCACATCATAAGTTTTACCGTTTTGTGTAAAATCATGTTTGGTGTAATCTATCACATGGTCGGCCCCAAGAGATTTAACCAGGCCTACGTTTCGGGTACTGCAAACGCCTGTTACCTCTGCGCCAAACTGTTTAGCCAACTGTACAGCAGCGGTTCCTAAAGCTCCGGAAGCACCATTGATAAGCACTTTTTGACCAGGCTTGATGCCTCCACTTACATTACGCAGGAAGTTCAATGAAGTAACAGGGCCATCGCCCATTCCGGCAGCATCTTCAAAACTGATATTTTCAGGTAGAGACATTACCGTTCCGTCTGCTGGTACAGTAATGTACTCGG
>JAUHWX010000116.1 GCA_030427285.1 Bacteroidia bacterium | reverse complement strand
GTGGGCACCGGGCCATTTTACTTTAAGATTTGGGCTGAAAATGAAAAATTGGTTCTCCGCAAGAATGCCGAATATTTTGAAAAAGATGAGAAGGGAAACAACCTGCCTTACCTGGAGTCAGTGGCTATTTCTTTTATCCCTGATAAGCAGTCGGCCTTTTTGGAATTTATAAAGGGAAATCTGGATTTGATTTCTGGAATAGATGCGAGCTATAAAGACGAGCTGCTAACGCACACAGGAGAATTGCAAGAGCGATATGCCGAGAGTTTCAATCTGTACCGTCAGCCGTATTTGAATACCGAGTATTTGGCCTTTTTGGTGGATAGTTCGCAAACTATAATGGAAGGTTCTCCCATTTTGGACGTGCGTATTCGTCAGGCGATTAATTATGGTTTTGACCGTAAAAAGATGATGCGCTATCTGCGCAATAATATTGGTGAGCCTGCCAACTATGGAATGATACCACGCGGTTTGGCTTCTTTTGATACCACTCGTGTGGTGGGCTATGATTATAATCCTGAAAAGGCAAAAGCACTTTTAGCGGAAGCGGGATACCCCAATGGCGCAGGCTTGCCACCTATAAAACTGCAGACTAATGCCAGCTATTTGGATTTGTGCGAATACATACAAGGCGAGGTTGCGGGCATCGGCATCAAAATGGAAGTGGAGGTAACGCCACCTTCTACTTTGCGTCAGTCTATTGCTACTTCTAAAGTGCCTTTTTTCCGTGCCAGCTGGATTGGCGATTACCCTGATGGTGAAAACTATTTGTCCTTATTTTACTCAGAAAACTGGGCACCCAACGGCCCAAATTATACGCACTTTAAGAACCCTGTTTTTGACAGTCTCTACCAGCGTGCTACTGCCGAAACCAATGATAGCAGCCGAATGGTACTATATTCTAAAATGGACAGCCTCGTGATGGCTCAAGCTCCTGTGGTGCCGTTGTACTATGATCAGGTTTTACGCTTTTACCCAAATACCGTAAACGGCCTTGGCGGAAATGCTATGAATCTTTTGGATTTGAAGAGAGTGAGGAAAGGGGAGTAGTATCTTTAATTATCTAACCTAAGGCTAGGAAGACTGCTTTATATGGGATGCATTGTTGTAAGCCGTTTTCTATTTGAAATATTCATCAATTTCAGGTCGGTTATAATCCAAAATCCAACTATTTAGATTCTCATATATAGGTCTCAATTTTTCTTTATCGTCACTCCAAACATCACAGCCTGCATAGTCATAAATTCTAAATCCTATTTATTCGATATTGAGTAGTAATAGATGTCTTGAGGAACAGCCGGTTCAAATCCCATTTGTGGTCTTTTTTGCCTTTTCCTTGCTGTATGCATATCAGCATTTGCTTGCTGTCAATGTCTTTTGGTGTGAGGTTCAGTAGCTCTCCACTGCGCAGCCCTGCTGAGTAAATTACTGTGAGCATGCAGCGGTGCTAAAACACATCCTGGACTTGCGAAACTCGCTAAGCCCTTCGGGAGCTTTATCTCGGCAACTCTATCACCTCCAAATCAAAAATTCTATCCCCATCAATTTTAAAGCGGAGCATGGTACGTACTTTATGAAAACCGTGTTTACCAATAGCTCCGGGGTTCATGTGCAGCAGGCCAAGCTTTTTGTCGTTCATCACCTTAAGAATATGGCTATGCCCGCAAATGAAAAGCTTTGGAGGAGCATTATAGATTTCGGGTTTTACGTACGAGCTATATCTTCCGGGGTAACCGCCAATATGCGTAATCCACACATCTACATCTTCACACATAAAACGCAGGTTTTCGGGCCAGGCAGCGCGAATGGAGGTGTCATCAATATTCCCAAAAACCGCCCGCACCGGAGCTACAGTGGCCAAAGCATCCGTTACTTCCAAAGAGCCAATATCGCCAGCATGCCATATTTCATCACTGCCCTGGCAGAGCTCCAATATTTTTGGGCTGATATAGGAATGGGTATCGCTTAATAGGGAAATCTTAATCAATGGTGTGAGCGTTTAAATTACCTTTGCGCAAGATTAAAAATTATCTTTCGATTGCGATACTTTGTGCGGCTTTCCTACTTGGGTAAAAATTTTCATGGTTGGCAAATTCAGCCCAATGCTACCTCGGTGCAGGAAACCCTAAACAAAACTTTTTCCACCATTTTTAATGAAGAGGTAAACACGGTAGGTGCGGGCCGAACAGATACGGGTGTACATGCCGCTGAAATGTGGGCACACTTTGATGTGCAAAATCCTATTCCTGAAAATGCGGTTCATAAGTGCAACCGCTTTTGCGGGCCAGATATCGCCATTAAGCAATTTATACATGTAGAGGATGATGCTCATGCTAGATTTGACGCTACAGCTCGCTCGTATGAATATCATATCCTAAAGAAGAAAAACCCATTTCTACAGGATTTAGCATGGTTTTGCCCGTATCCGCTTAACGTAGAAAAGATGAACCAGGGAGCCAGGTTTCTTTTTGATTTTGAAGATTTTACTTCTTTTTCAAAAAGTAAAACCCAAACCATGACCAACAACTGCAAGGTGATGGAAGCTCGCTGGGAAGAGCTCGAAGACAAGTTGGTGTTTCACATTTCGGCAGATCGCTTTTTGCGAAATATGGTGCGTGCTATTGTAGGCACTTTAGTAAATATAGGCAGGGAGAGGCAGCCGATAGAAAGTTTGAAAGAGATAATAGAAGCAAAAGACCGTAGTTTAGCAGGAGAATCGGTACCTGCCAATGGCTTGTACCTTACCCGTGTGGTTTATCCAAAAGAAGTATTGAATGGCAAGTAGTGATGTAAGCGGTAAGGCTTTTGACTTAAAGCTTTTACGTAAAATTTTGACCTATGTACGTCCGTACAAAGGAGTGTTTTATGGAGCTATGGTACTTACTGTTGTTCTTTCAGCTTTGGCTACAGCTCGCCCTATTTTGATACAATATGTTATCGATAATTTTGTGATTATTCCCGATAGCGAAGGTCTTCTTCGTTATACCTTGATCATTACTGCCCTACTTGTCCTAGAGTCTATTTTCCAGTTTTTCTTCACATATGGCTCCAATTACCTTGGCCAAAATATCATTAGAGATTTACGTCTTCAGCTCTACGAGCACATACTTTCTTTTAAGCTTCAGTATTTTGATCAAACACCAATAGGCACGCTGGTAACCCGCGCTGTATCTGATATCGAAACCATAGCTGATATTTTTGCTCAAGGTATTCTTACCATTTTTGGTGATCTTTTTAAAATCATTGTGATGATTGCCGCCATGTTCTACTTTTTTGATTTTAGGCTGGTGTTGATTTCACTTTCGGTTGTTCCTGTTTTATTTTATGCTACACGTTTATTTCAGCTCAAGATAAAGTCAGCATTTCAGGATGTACGTACCCAGGTTTCTTCACTCAATGCCTTTGTGCAAGAGCATATCACAGGCATGAATATCGTGCAGATTTTTAACCGTGAAGAAGCTGAGATGGCTGAGTTTAAAAAAATAAATGAAAAGCATAAGGATGCCAATATTCGCTCCATTTGGTACTTCTCTATTTTTCTTCCTGTGATAGAAATTATGAGCGCCATAAGTATCGGTTTGGCGGTGTGGTTTGGCGGGTTGAAGGCAGCGCAGGAAGCGAGCAAAATTTCATTAGAACTTTTACTTTACAGAGGAATGGGCTGGGAGGTAGCTCCCGACATGACTATGATTACTTTGGGAGAAATCACTGCGGTAATCATTTTTATTAATATGCTTTTCCGCCCATTGCGCCAGTTGGCTGATAGATTTAATACCCTTCAGATGGGCATGGTAGCTTCAGAGCGGGTATTTAAAATTTTAGAAACCAACTCCAGGATTGAAGACAAGGGCGAAATTGTGATGGACCATGTGCGTGGAGATATTGAGTTTGAGAATGTGAAATTTGGCTATAAAGCGGATGAGCTCATTTTGAAAGGGATTAGCTTTAAGGTAGAGGCGGGGCAAACTCTGGCCATTGTGGGCGCTACCGGTGCTGGTAAGTCTACCGTTGTTAATCTTTTGAGTCGCTTTTATGAAATCAACTCTGGATCAATAAGGGTTGATGGAGTTGATATAAAAGACATGGATCTGGGTTCGCTACGCGACCATTTGGCGGTGGTGCTGCAAGATGTGTTCTTGTTTTCAGATACCATCATGAATAACATCACATTGAGCAAGGACATTGAACGCCATCAGGTAGAAGAAGCTGCGGCATTTATCGGTGTAGATGATTTTATTGAAAGTCTGCCGGATAGCTATGATTACAATGTGCGTGAGCGTGGTAATATGATTTCTGTAGGCCAAAGGCAGTTACTTGCTTTCCTGCGCGCTTACGTATCCAATCCTTCAGTTTTGATTTTAGATGAAGCCACTAGTTCTATTGATACACATAGTGAGAAGTTAATTCAAAAGGCCATTGACAAAATTACCGAAGGACGCACATCAGTCATCATTGCTCACAGGTTAGCCACCATCAAAAAAGCTAATAAAATATTGGTAATGGAAAAAGGTGAAATAGTGGAGGAGGGCACTCACTCTGAGCTTTTAGCTATGAATGGATACTACACACGCCTTTACGAAATGCAATTTAAAGCAGAAGAGGAAGACACTATTTAAACTCATAGTACAAGCCAATACCACCTCGTATAAGCCAATCTTTTCCTTTACCTATTCCAATGATGCCATCCCAGTTATCTGATCCTGCCGTGCGCGCAATAAAATAACCTTCTATAGAGAATTGCTTGGTAATTCTTAAAGTGGCCCCACTTTCTATTTGTATAAGTGCTTCGAATTTTGATCCGTTAAAAGTCTCATATCCCCGGGGCACGTATTCAGGGTTTTCTGATGAGTTGGTGGTATGGCCAAGGCCCAGCCCAAAACCTATGTAAGGCAAAAAGTCACCAGGTTTTGGTCTACGTCTTCGTGCTCTCCCTCTTTTACGTTTTTTTTCAAATGGATTGGTAGAATACCTAAAACCCGCCCCCACGTAGGTTTGATTAAATGAAGATTGAAATGTGGTATCCATGTCGAAATTGTGCTCTAGGCTTGCAACACTATGCGATATTTCTCCAACAAATAGCCAAGGTGAATTAAGAAATAGATTAGTATATAAAATACTAAGGTCTACCCCGTAATTGTCTTTAATACCGTCTGATGTCTCACCCCTCACATTGCAAAGTCCGGCATGAGCACTGAGGGCAGATGTTTGCCCAAAAATAGTAACTTGAAATAATGACAAAAGTATTGCTACAAAGAGAATCCTCATGGGTTAAGCTGGTTGGAAATTAGCGGTCTTAAATATAGCCAAATCAGGTAACTGAGTATTATTTACGTAAAAAAAGTGATAGCAGATTATCTCATTCAATTAACCCTCTGTTTTACCAATTGTTAGGATAAAGTCCATTAAAAACTTAGCGATAAAATGGGGCGCTGTTTTTTATTTAGAATTATTGCCGGCTTTCATTTGACTGTATTTGAGTATAGATACAAAGAAAGCTCCACCAATAGTATTTCCGATTACGGCAAATGCAAGAAACTCAAGATAATCACCCATGGAAATGGAGTCACTCACTAGCATTCCACTTAGTACTTCTATGTTTCCTACAATGCAGTGATGCAAGCCACCAACACCAATTATAAGGGTTATAAAAATTACTATTACAATATGGCTAATTGATTCACGAACGGAGCTAATCAGCCAACCCAAAAGTCCCATCATCCAACCCGCAAGCACAGCCGAGCCAAGAGTGATTTGCCAGCTAGGTTCCACCATTACTTTTGCAATATGCTCAAATGATTCAGCTGGAATTCTGCCACTTTCGGGGCCTATCCAAGTGATGAAAAGAGCGAAAAGAAGGCCTCCAACCAAGTTTCCTAGAATTACAAAGCCCCAAAGTCTGAGTAAATCCCCAACGCTGGCTTTGCCATTGAGAACTGGTAATATAGCCAAAGCCGTTTGCTCTGTGAAGAGTTCTGACCGACCGATTATTACGAAAATAAAACCCAGTGGATATCCTAATGAAATGATAAGGTGTAGAACTTCTGGGTCTACCTTTCCGCTAAACATAGCATGAAGAATGCCCATCAGCATTACTGAGAAGCCAATTTCTAAACCTGCGGTAAAGGCGCTGAGGCTAAGTCCAATACTGGAACGTTCATAATCTCGAAAACCTAGTTTTATCTGGTCTTCTACAATTTCGTCATGTTCCTTTGGTTTGTCGTTTTCTGCCATGCAGAGAGAACCTCAAAGAATCAGAAAAGTTTAAAAATGATATTGTAAACCTAAGCCACCGTGTATTAACCAGTCATTTCCATCTCCACTTCCTGAAAACCCATCCCAGCTGTCAGTGCTGGCGGTGCGCCCTCCGGTATAGGCATCAATTGCCCAGTGTTTTGACAGAACTATGATGAACCCAAATTCTGCGGAAGCGGTAAAATCAACTGTGCTTTGCTGATGAAGAGTGTAGCCACCTAGCTTATCAGTGTCTAAATCTATGTCATTACTGGTTTTGGTAGCACCAACCCCAATTCCTATATAAGGTAAAAACTGACCCGTGTAAGGTTTAAATTCATTGATGGATGAATTCAAAATATGTCTAATTCCAATTCCAAAGTAGGTTTGAGCAACTTGAGTTTCAAAATTTGAATTGGAGCCATCGGCTGTGAAATCCAGAGAGGTATTTACCATAGAATGTGTCATCTCTGCCGTGGCTGCCCATTGCTCATTTTTCATGGAATAGGAGTAGAAGAGGCCAACTTCGGGACCTATACTTCCAAACAAATTATTGGATGTAGCTTCACCTTGGAGGGTGGCAACTCCTGCTCGAAGTGCAAGGGCTGATTTTGGTGATTGCTGCGAATATGCAGATGAGGCACTGACAACCAAGGCCAGTAATAGAGAGCTCGAATGTTTCATAATGTAGAGATTTTTTCGAGCGAGCTTAGGCCAAAGGTATGTTAATACAATCCTTTTTACAAAAAGCAGGTTATTGTTCCCTCATTTGAAAAAGTATAAACCCAAAGGTGTGAAAAACCTTTCCTTAAGATTTGAAGCTGGCAATATTTCCTTTGGGGAAAAGAAAAAAGCTGCTCATTGCTAATGCAGCGCCTACCCCAAATACGGTATATATGATGATAGGATTGACAAGGCTATTGCTTGAGGTGTAAGTGAAAAAAAATGCACCTACAGTAATCAGGATTAGAGAAATGCCAACGATGGCCAAAACCCGCGCAATTTTCTTTTGGCTCAATGCCTTCAGGTATAAAGATTCTTTATACTCCACCTGACTTACAATTACATCTCTTTCCTCTTCCTCCATCATTTGCTGTTTTAAGCTCTGATGAATATCTGACGAGGTCATTCCTGCAATCTTACGTTGAAAATAGTATTCTATTAGTCTATCTGCCGAGTCCATCAATAGTAGTTAAAGACCAAGGCAAATTTAATGTCAATTACCTTTATTAAGTATGCCTTTCAGTAGGAATTTTTTCACATTTTAAACCTTATAAACAAGTGAATTCAGTATCAGCGGTTTAGATTTTTGATAGCAAATTGATAGCCATAAAAAACGGTAATATGGATTTTAACATTTTAGTTTTCATTTACTTAGGTGTTTTAAACACTTTTGAGGGTGTACAGGAGCCTTGTTAGCGGATTTCTTTATTGGGCTCTTTGTTTATAATGTATGCTTCCAAATGTGTGTAATAAACTGCCAATTTGTAATTTTCGCTTTCAAGGATGAAACGATACTACGATATACTCGGCCTGGAGGAGGGCGCTACTAAAAAAGAGATAAAGCAGGCTTATCGCAAAATGGCCATGCAGTATCATCCGGATCTCAATCCCGGAAAGGAATCCAAGCAAAAGTTTATCGAAATTCTCGAAGCCTATGAATACCTGATGGGTATTCGTCAGATGAACGAAGGCAAGGGGATGAGCTATGAAGATCTTCAGAAGTTTTATGAACTAATGAAGAAGGCAGCCGAGGAAAAAGCCAAACGTGAATACCGCGAAAAAGTAAGGGAGTTTAAAAAGGAAAAAGAGCGCAAGCAAGGGGAGGAGTACCAAAAAGCAATTTACCTTTTAGTGGCTATTTGTATAGTGGCAATAGGGTTGTGGCAAGGGTATAAGTTTTACACCAACCTTATGATAAATGGTGATCGAGAGGTAGCTGAAGTGGAGGTGATAGGTATTGGTATGAAACGACTGAAGTACGCATTTCAAGTTGGAGACAGCCTTTACAAGGACGAGCAATACGTTAGCAATAATAAAATTGAAATGATTTCCGGAAATGGAATGCCACTAAAAACCGGAGATCGGTTTGAGGTGGAATTTTCCAGGGGAGCACCAGCTTATCATCGTATAAATTTTGAAAGGGTATCCACTGCTACAATGCAGCGCTATTTTGCCATGGTTTCATCCAAGCTTACCTATTTATTTTACGAAGAGTGGCAGCACCTCTCCAATGATGAAAAGAGGGTAAGAGCGGCCTGTATCACCTCAATCGTGTTTAGCCGTCAAGGTTTTGAAGGCCTGAGCGACATTTACTATGCTGATGCCAATATACTCGACAATTTTTCACACAATAGCTGGACCTGGTATTTTATGAAAACCAGTGATGACTTTGAGGAAATACTGGAGGCTTGTCAGGCTGAAGAAGAGGAGTTGGATTAACTCACTCTATCATCATACACCTTACCCATACTTGGATTATCGCCCATCAGGGTGGCTTGCATTTCCTTCTTTATGATGTTGAAAATAATCATGTGGATGTCTTCACATACTTCCATATCCATCACATCGGCATGAACAGATATATCCGCAAGCTTACTTATTTTACCACCATTAAAACCTGAGAGGGCAAGTGTTTTTACGCCTTGCTCTTTGGCGTAAGTCATAGCACGAACCACATTCTCAGAATTCCCGCTTCCGCTAATTCCAATTACCAAATCGTTTTTGCCAATAAAGTTTTTCAGGGGTTCAATAAAGATGTCTTCGTAGCCAATATCATTGGCAATGGCCATCATGGAGGCAATATTGTCATTCAGGCAAATCATTTTAAAACGCTTGTCTAAACCATAACTAGCGCCTTTTAAAAAGTCACCCGCTACGTGAGAAGCCGTAGCCCCGCTACCTCCATTCCCAAACACATAGATGTTTCCACCTTTGTGGTAGGCATCCAAAAATGCCTGGGCGGCCGCGTTTATAGCTGACTGGTCTAGTTTGTCAATAGTTTGCTTAACAAGTCCTAAATATTCTTTTGCCTTATCCATTTCCGTAGTGTATTAGTTTGGAGCCTTCTTGTTCAAATTTAAAATCAAATCTACGCACTTTGTGTAGTGCTTCATCCAGCTTTTGCTGTTTTTCCTTTGGGCAGTAAAACAACATAAATCCTCCTCCACCAGCTCCCAAAAGTTTTCCGCCAAGCGCTCCGTTTTTCATGGCGGTTTCATACAATTCATTTATCAATGGGCTGGTAATTCCTGAAGCCAGCTGTTGCTTCATCATCCAGTTTTCATGCATGATGTGGCCAAAAGAATCCAAATCTCCCTTCATCAACACATCCCTCAATTCATATACCAGCTTCACCATATTTTGAAGCGTTTTGAATTTATCAGCCTGCGCTGTATTCTTTTTTTGCTCCGATAGGATGGAGGAAGCACTCCTTTGATTTCCTATATAATAAAGACAAAGATTGTCCTGCAAAGCATTGTAATTATCTGCCGAAAGGTAAACCGGATTCACCGTTACCAATCCGTTTTTATGAAACTCAATTACGTTAAGGCCACCATAGGCCGCAGCGTATTGATCTTGCTTTCCAATGGGTTCTTTGAGGATGTCAATTTCTATTTCACAAGCTTCTTTGCCTAGGGTTTCCTTGCTGGCGTATAAGTTTTGCGTAACGTGTAAATTATGCAAAAGCCCCACTGTAAAAGAAGAAGACGATCCCATACCGGTACCCCCGGGGATATCAGAAATAGAGCTTATTTCTATACCTCCGCTGATGTTGAATTTCTCCAAAGCCGTTCTGAGAATCGGGTGCTTTAGCTCCGAAACAGCAGATACAGTCTCCGTTTGCGAGTACTTGGTGCGTATTTTATCTTCTTCAAAAAACTTGTGTGAAGAAATGTACATGTACTTATTGATGGATGTGCTGAGCACAGCCCCCGTACTTTGCGAATAAAAAGCTTCCAAATCGGAGCCTCCGCCTACAAAGCTTATCCTAAAAGGGGTTTGGGTGATTATCATTATGGTGAAGAGGGTATTAAGTATTGGGTATTAAGTATTAAGAGTTGTAGCTGAAAGTTTATCTGGAATGTAAGTTTAACCTTCAACTTATAACATTTAACCTTGGTTGTTTATCTTTTCCTAAAGAAGCAAAGAAAGTAAGGTTTT
>JAUHWX010000330.1 GCA_030427285.1 Bacteroidia bacterium | reverse complement strand
AATATCCAACCAAAATATTACTTTTTGTAGCTGGTGCCTTCCTCCATTGACTGCAAGAGAAAAATATACTCAGTACAACGATGTACCATATTGATCTTTTCTTCATTTCTAAAACTAATTATTCCCCCGATAACTATGATATAAACAAGGTTAAATTGTTTTTTTTTCATGCTGCCGATCTATTTTCAAAAACACGTCCATCTCGGACGCAAGCGCATATCCTATGCACTATCTTATTCCTGATATTGTTTAAAACAAGCATTTTAGATTTTCCTTCATCCACTTTACGCTGGTAGTAAGTGCGTAATTCAGGGTCGTTCTTGCTGGCAGTTAAGGCGCACATGTGCAACAGCTGTTTCAGCTTTTTATTAGCCATAAAGTGCACCCTTGGCCTTCCTTGTACGCTTTTGCCAGATGTATGTTCAAAAGGAACTACACCGCAGTAGCAGGCGAGTTGCCTAGGGTTTTCAAAGCTGCTAAAACCGTTGGTAGAACAAATTAATGATAGTGCAGTTATTTTTCCGACCCCTGATACAGATGTAACTTCCCTGTAGAGCTTAGCGGAGCGCCCATCACTTTTTACCAAAGTATTCATCTTTTTGTCTATTTCGGTAATATCTTTTTCCATGGCTTTTATGCTGCGAGCCTGGCTAGCGGCTAGTAAACGTGAAGTCTCCTTGTCAAAATGCTTGTATTCATTCACAACTCTCACCAAGCTGGCTTTTGTGCGTATCAACTTATCACGAAGCTTTAACAGGTTAGAAATTTGCGTAACAACAGCCTCTTTTGGCTTGTAAAGCAGGGCTTGATCTTGATGCCTTGCCGCATATTGTGCTATTCGCAGAGCGTCTATTCTATCAGTTTTACCCCGCTGTATGCCTGATGAACGAATAATACGATAAGACATCTCTAGCCATAATGAGACTTGCTTCTCTATTAAAAATGCCGCTAAGATATTGCCATACATACCGGTGTGCTCTGCACAAACCAGACAAGTGTCAATGTCAACTTTTGCGGATTTCAACCATTTTAAAAATGATTTACATCCTTTTATAGAGTTCTCAAAAACCTCATGGATCGGTTTGTTCCCATCGGATAATAGAACGGCATCAAACGTCTCTTTTGAAATGTCAATACCAATGAATTCTTTACTTTTACTCATAACAAATTGGATTAAAGGTTAGCAAGCAATACTTGTCCTCCTTCAAAACCTTGATAATAAGCCCGAATGCTTTAATAACTATTTGAGGCTGGAAAAGTAAAACGGACAAAGTACCGCATCGGAGGATAAGCCCTGAGCTTTGCTGGCGCGTTGGGTCACTTTGACCGTTTGCTTGTTAATCGAAATTTAATAAGAAAAACAATGAGGCTAATCTAAAGGCTGGCGCAGATTTTAGGTACAAATCCGTGCTATCGATGGTTGGTTCGTTCGTATTAAGGTTTTTCACCCATCTTAAGGAACTCCATCAAAGCTTCACATTCTTCCTTCGACAACTTAGAATTTGGATGAGAGCCTGAATTCACTATAATTTCATAAAGCTGCATGTTGTCCTTATTCTGAATCGCTTGGTTTAGGGCTGGCCCTATCATTGGCTTATCCACACGATGACACATTGAGCAATTAGCTTTGTACAGAGCTTTACCTTCCTCAATTTTGGAAGTGATATTCTCTGCCGCTATTAACTCGTTGTATAGGTTCTGATTTAAAACAGTGTGACTTTCTGACTTCTTACCTTTTACGACCTCATAGGAATAAACTGGATCTCCATTTTTAAATTCCATTACCGTTTTATCACATTCTGAATTACCCAACTCGCAAGGGGTGTTATAAATTACCTTACTAGTAATCATTCCAGATTTATTATAAAAGGTTGAGGTATCTATGTGATTGCCAAGTTTGAAATATTCGATCCGTTGAATGGATCCATCCGGGTAAAAACAAAACAACCTACCATCCAATTTTCCGTTGGAATAATGCTCTTCAAAAACCAAATCACCATTTTCTAAGTAAACAAGTGATTTACCATTTCTTTGCCCATCCACTAGA
>JAUHWX010000115.1 GCA_030427285.1 Bacteroidia bacterium | reverse complement strand
TAGTCAAAAGAAGTTGCTTTGGACGGTGCTCGCTATAAACTTTGCATTTTTCATTATCGAAATAACAACAGGGCTTATCTCAAAATCAATGGGACTTGTGGCTGATAGCTTAGATATGCTAGCCGATAGCTTTGTTTATGGAATTAGTCTTTTTGCTGTAGGTGGATCAATAATCAAGAAAAAGCGTATTGCCAAAATCGCTGGATACTTTCAAATCACCCTGGCAATTATCGGATTCTCAGAAATCTTAAGACGATTTTTTGACAATGACAAGCTACCCGATTTTTCCACGATGATTATTGTTTCATTATTGGCCTTAGCCGCAAATGGAGTGTGCTTGTATTTGATGCAAAAATCTAAGAGCAAAGAAGAAGCTCACATGAAGGCCAGTATGATTTTCACTTCAAATGATGTGATTATTAATTTGGGAGTAATAATCGCAGGGCTTTTGGTGAATTGGCTAAACTCAGAGAAACCCGATTTAATAATTGGAGCCATCGTTTTTGTTTTGGTAATACAGGGGGCATTTCGGATACTTAAATTAAGCAGATAGAAAAAACCGGTTACCATCAAAATTTAAATAAACTCCAAACCAAAAAACGCACTCATAAATTAGCCAAATAATGCAACTAACTCTAATGGGATCAATGCAAGCTTGAAAAGCTCTGAAAAAGCATAGGCCACTCAAATACCAAATACTTGCCCTCACCCCGCATATTCCCTCTACCTTTGTAGTGATAAAAATATTTCTCTATGTCTTTCACCTCTTTGGGTTTGTCACCATATTTAGCAAAAGCACTAACAGCTCATAACTATACTAAGCCCTACCCTATTCAGGAAGCGGCCATCCCCGCTATCCTAAAAGGAAAAGATATTTTGGGTATTGCAAAAACGGGTTCAGGTAAAACGGCCAGCTACGCACTCCCAACCCTTATGAACCTTGAAGGGAAGACGGCCACGAAAAACCGTCATATCAATGTTTTGGTATTGGTACCCACCCGCGAATTGGCTATTCAGGTAGAAGACGTTTTTAAACAATTTGGAAAATCCCTTCCCTTTCCTTTCAAGTCCTTTGCCGTTTATGGCGGTGTTTCCATCAATCCACAAATGATTGGTTTACAAAACGTAAATGTACTGGTAGCTACCCCAGGACGGCTATTGGAGTTGGCTGAATCAAATGCCTTACATCTTTCTTCAGTAAGCACCCTTGTATTGGATGAAGCCGACAAAATGCTGAACCTTGGCTTTAAAGCCGAAATGGATCGCATTTTTGCTCTTTTGCCCAAAAAACGTCAAAATCTACTTTTTTCGGCCACCCTTAGCCCTGATGTGGAAAATGTAGAACGTGTGTTACTAAATAATCCTTTGGTAATAAACATTGCTCCAAAAGAAGACAACTTAGACCTCATCAATCAGGTAGGTTATTTTGTAAATGAAGAAAAAAAGGGGCCGCTCCTTCGTTATTTAATTAAAAATGGAGACATGCAGCAGGTATTAGTTTTTACCTCTTCCACGGCACGAGCAGATGCTGTGGCTGATAAATTGCATCACAATGGAATACCCGCTAGAGCCATTCACAGCAAGAAAAGCCAGGGAAACAGAAAAGCTTCGCTGGAACAATTTAAGGCCGGTAAACTAAGAGTTTTGGTTGCCACCGATTTACTTTCTCGCGGTATTGACATTGAGTTTTTGCCCTATGTGATAAATTATGAATTGCCCCGCTCACCCAAGGATTTTGTGCATCGTATTGGCCGTACTGGTCGTGCCGAAAACCCGGGACAGGCCATCACATTAATTACCCCTGATGACAAGCATCACTTTAAAGTAATCCAAAAGAAAATGAAGAAAGCTGTAACTATGATTGACTCGGAGAACCTGGAGGATTTTAAATAATTAAGCATACTTACTAAACCATACCTTTAGCGTAATTACAATCTTACCCAATGGAAGTACTAAGTAAAATCATAATTGGTCTGGTGGCTTTCATCCATATTTATATCCTGTGGTTCGAAATGTTTGCCTGGACTTCGCGCGGACCAAGGGTTTTTAGGGGTTTCCCAAAAAATTTATTTGAACCCACAAAAGCAATGGCGGCCAATCAAGGTTTGTACAATGGCTTTTTAGCAGCCGGGCTCATATGGAGTTTTTTTATCAGTGATCCTGAATGGCAAAATAACGTTGCCTTATTTTTCTTGACTTGCGTAACCATTGCCGGTGTTTACGGCACGCTTACCGCAGACAAGAAAATATTCTTTGTTCAAGCTTTACCAGCCATTCTGGGCATTATCGTTATTCAACTGAAATAAAAAAGCCGCTAACAATTTTATTCGTAGCGGCTTTCGATCTGTAGGTGAGATTTGTCTATCTCAATTAGTTTATATGAATGGTGTCTAAATGGGTTACAATACCCGCAGCCACATTTATGCCCATAGTGTCAGTAGCCATGTATGGAGAAATAGGATCAAACTCCACGGTATATGATGCCGGGTTTAACCCGCTGAGCAGAAAATAGCCCGAGATAGGATTGGTGAGAGCTGCTGCAGAATCTCCAGCCGCATTGTAAGCTAAAACAGATGAACGAGCAGCGATTGGTGACACATATCCATCTATAGATCCAGTAGTATTTTTAGTAAATACCCTTATTACGGGCTTTAGATTATAGCCTCCATTTCCTTTGGCTACTATTGATCTTGAAGCATCAAAGTCTAACCAAAACTCATAAACCAAACCTGCTTGAAGAGTATAATTCACCTTTAACTTCAAACCTGATTGCTGAGCAGATGGCGTTTTTAAAGGTTCAGAAACACCATTGACAACTACACTATTTTGGGGTCCAAGTATTAGTCGTATCTGACTAATCTTACCAGCCGGCACATCTCCTGATGCTATTAGCGTATCTATTCCATTTTGAAAATCCAGCAGGTTGTAAATACCCGGCTGTGTATTTGGCAAAGTAATCCAGCCATCGGCATTGCTTGTATCACCCGAATTGGAAACGTGAACTTTTACTTCTTGGACGTCTATATATACTGCATCATACGAAGCTGGCGCATCCGTCAGGTTAAACTTCAAAGTAGCCTTTCCTGCGGGAGTAGAAGCCTGTGTATCATCATCCTTTTCACAGGATGAAATAAATAAAATAGAGAGTAAAGCCAAACTGGCAATTGTCAAATGTTTGTTGATTTTCATAATCCTGATTTTAATTTTAATTATTGATAAGGCAAGCAGTGAAGCTCACAATGCTTGCTAAATGTTTTACTACTCCGTAACCTCAGCTTGAGCTGGATTCTTTGCAGTGCCATCCAAAATCTTAAATAGCTCTTCAAGTTTTGGAGTAAGAATGATTTCCGTTCTACGGTTTTTGGCCCTTCCTTCTTTTGTAGAGTTTGTAGCCACCGGACTAAAGTCACTCATACCTGAAGCTGTTAATCTAGCTCCTGGCACATCGTATTCCTCTGTTAGCAATCTTGTGATAGTAGTAGCTCTAGCTGTACTCAAATCCCAGTTATCCGAATATTTAGCCGTTTTGATTGGAATCGAATCCGTGTGACCGGTAACATCGATATTAATCTTCTCGTTTTGCTGGAGCACTTTTGCCAATTTACCAATGGCTTCTTCACCTTCCTTATTTAGCTTGGCACTGCCAGAAGGGAAGAGTAATTTATCACTCAGTGAAACATACACTTTACCATTTTTCACCTCTACTGATAAATCCTCATCATCAATATTTACCAACGCATCTTCTACGGTTTTACGAAGATTATTTACGATTTGCTGCTGCTGTTCCAATCTTGACTCTAGGGCACGAAGTCGCTGAGCGCGTAATTGCAATGCCTGATCCTTTTCTGAAAGCTCTGTTCCTTGTGCCTCTAATTGCGCCAACAGTGCTGCTCGTTCATTTTCATTTTTTGTTTTGTACTGATCATACTGTGTTTCCGCTCGCTGCAAATCAGCTTTGAGGCTATTAATAGTATTCACAAACTGCGCACTGTCCTGTTGAAGTTTATCCACATGTTTTTGTGAAGCAACATACTTTTTTTTGCCAACGCAAGATGTTGCAAGGGTAATAAGGAGTATAGCGACTCCTAACTGCGAAATACGATTTCTCATGGTTATGATTAATTACGGTTATTTTATTAAAACTACGACTTAGGAAAATAGTACCAAAGCATTAAGCTTTTGATATACAATTGTCTAAGTACAATGCTTAATGAGGTTTATTTTCCCAAGGTGTAGAAAACCCCTTTTGGTTTATCTCAAGAACTGAAATGTGAAGTGATTGTTTGCAATCAGAAGGATTCAAAGTTTAAATCGAGTATCCAATTTTAAAACCTCCAAACCAATTTCTGGGCATACCTGGATAATAATAACGCGGCTCTGAGTTTCCAAAACCTATCGCATTTATTAAAATGGATGATGCATAAGTCTCATCCATAAAATTATTTACACCTGCATTCACTTCAATATAAAGATGTTTGGTGATTTGATTATGATAGGATAACTTGGAGTTAAACACAGTATATCCATCAGAATATAAAGTATTAGCATCGTTCATTGGCATCTCCCCGATGTGAATAAAGTTAGTATTTAAACTGAAGTTTTTAAACCCAAGGTTAATACCTCCATTTACTTTGAAACTTGGTACTCCGGTAAGTTTATTTCCTGAATAATCAGTATCCCCATCTACAAAATCAATAAATCTATGATCAGTAATTTCTGAATTTATATAAGGTGAAAGTGAAAATCCTCTGATAGATGTTTGCGTGTATAAAACAGAAAGCTCAATTCCTTTATGTTTGGTTTTACCAGCATTTCTGCCAATATATTGATCTTCACCTACACGATCTGCAACTAATAAATTATCGATGTCAAGTAAATAAGCGGAAAGCTGCACTTTCAGTTTTCTATTAAACAAAAATGCTTCACTACCAAGCTCATAATTGAAGCCTGTTTCAGGACCCAGATCAGGGTTTATCAAGCCTTCAGGAGTGAGTGTTTCTTCAATGGATGGATAATTAAACCCTCGGCTAACATTAGCATAAATGCTTAGGAAGTTTGTAAACTGATAAACCAAATTTAGATTGGGAGCAAGAATAGGATCAAAACTTCGGTCGGCATCTTTGTTGTTTTCACCAACATTGAAGTCGTCTACAAAAATATACTTGGTTTTATTCACATTTAAACCCAGCTGCGCTTTTAATCTTTTTGTGATAGGTAAAGTTATGGTCGCAAATACATTAAGATTATCACGCTTTTCTAGATTATCACTTAATAGTTGTCCCTCTAAGCTACCATTTCCATTATTGCTTTGATATAAGTTTTCAATGGTTTTCCAATTATACTGATCTTTATTCAGTTCACCTCCAAAACTGAGATTTGCCTCTTTACTAAAAAACCGAAAGTCTTTTGCAAATAGGGTTCTGGCACCATAGCCATGCGTATATTCATCTAAAATATTAAACGGTCGAGGCTCGTAGTGGTCCAGGTAACTGTAAAAAATGGACGTAGTATTACTAAACTCATCAGAAAACCGATGAGTATAATTTACACCTATCAGAATCTGCTTATTATCTTCATAACCTTGGGCAGCGCCCCATGTAAATGCTGCCTGTGTTGGATCTTCATCAAATGCAGTTTTACCTATGGAGCTCGGTATTTGAGCAAAGTAATCGATGTAGTTAATTAAAACTCCAATCTCATTCCTTGAATTTATTTCATAGTTGGATGTAAGCAGAACTGTGTTTCGGTTGTAATTACTGTTTTCTCGAAAACCATCTGACTCTAGGTGATCAAAATTTATGTTGAAGGATAACTTTTTGCTTGCAGTTCCTACAGATATATTATTCTTAATTAATCCAAAACTTCCGATGGTAAAGTTATTCTTCAAATATGTTTCACCATCCCGAGCTTGTTTTGAATTCAGCATTAAAGTTCCTCCCAAGTTTGTCCCATACTGCGTTGCCTTTGGTCCTTTTACAATTTCGATACTCTCAATACCCTCAGGGTCATAAGCATCTATAGCAGTTTCACCGGCTCCGTTTGTAATGGGAATTCCATTATAGTAAGCTCGGATTTTATTGGTTCCATAAAGTGTTCTAGATCCTACACCCCTAATCACAATCCTATTTGTGTTTATCGCGCCACTCTGAATATATACACCGGGCGTTTCATTGATAGCCGAAACCAAATTAACAGGGCTGTATTCCTCCAATTTTTGCGAAGTTATTTTGGATGTGGGAATAATTACTTTGCTTTCTTTTTGATACGTTGACGAAATAATTACCTCTTTCAGGTTCTGCGTTTTTTCTGAAGGTGATAGAATAAAAACGTTGTTATTCTTAGATAAAGTAACGGTGCTATCATTAAAGCTTGGATGACTCAATTCTATTTTCAAGGGAAACTTGTAGCCTTCAGGTAAAATAAAAGTGCCATCAATATTAGTTTCTGAAACTTTCTGACCATCCAATAGAATCACAACATCTGAGATACCTGCGTTTGAAGAATCATTTATTTGGCCACTTACTTCTTGACCGAATATTGGATTCATGATGGCTGTTATAAATGTAATCGCCATTATTTTGATTAAAAAAAATCTCATAAAATCGTAAGAATGGGTTCAAAGTGAAGGCTGTTCATTTGGTCTAAATTATTTTTCCTGTAGTATTATAAGCATAATCATTTCACCAATAAACCTCACGACTTTTTTGGAGACTACCACTTTCTCCTAGTTAAGCCCTACCCTTCGGTCAATAAAAAAACAGATAATAAATGCTTGATTGGTTTTATGCTAATGGATTGAGTCAAATTTACAATCACGTATTTAAGACAATTCCTTCCTCGATATGTTCTTAATACTGCTTTCAAAAATTAAAGAGTAAAGCCAAGAAGGAGAATTTCGCTATTGCAAGACCTGCGCACGAGTAAATTCGGCTTGATAGGGATTACGCTCACACTGAGGCGTGATCGTGATCCCTAGTGGGAGACCTTTATCAAGCCAAAACCCGAAAGCCTACTGGCGTAGTCTTGGCTTTTTTCTTTTCTTCCTGCACTCGAGCAAGCTCGGCTTTAATGGGATTACTCCTTCCAGTCGTGATCCCTTTAAAGGAGACCGTTATCAAGCCAAAGCCCCAAAGCCTACTGGCGTAGTCTTAGCTTTTTACTTTTCAGCCTACGCTCGAGTAAGCTCGGCTTGGCTGAAAAGTAAAAAGCCCCAAAAACGTTGACGTTTTTGGGGCTTTGGCTTGCGGAGAGAGAGGGATTCGAACCCCCGGAGGTGTGACCCTCAATAGTTTTCAAGACTACCGCATTCGACCACTCTGCCATCTCTCCAAGTCTCAATAAAATCTTTCTTCATTCGTTCTTAGCCTAAGCTAAGTCCTTCCCTCATTCGCTAGTAGGAGTCTTACATTCTCCATATCTTTGCGAGGGCTGCAAAAGTAAAAATATTTTTAATTGTAGTACAACGTTTTTAAAATTTCATTGTCTAATATTTGCAATGACCAAAATGATGTCCATGAACACTTTTAAGTTATCCTTTTTCCTTACACTCTTATTTTTAAGTATTCAACTGAAAGCCAAAAATATAGGTATCGACATATCCTATGCTCAGTTTATGGATGCTCAAGATGAAGGCTATCTGGAAATTTATTTTGCACTTGCCGGAAGCTCTATAGATTTTAAGCAAACTAGCACCAAAAAGTACCAGGGTGGAGTAGAAATTACCGCTGCCATCAAGCAGGATTCTACATTTATCAAAGCAGACAAGTTTTTGCTACGCAGCCCCGAACTGAATGACACCATGAGTTTTGCCGAAGCCTACATCAATCAGGTTCGTTTCCCTTTATCCAAAGGGACTTACACACTAGTACTGGATATTAAGGATATCAACGACCCGGCTGAAACCTATCACATTGAGGAAGAGTTTACCTTAGAACTTGGAGGAACAGAACCAACCACTTCTGATCTTTTATTTTTAGATAGTTATACTCCAGCTAAAGAAGGTTCTGTATTCGCAAAATCGGGGTATGACCTGGTTCCCATGGTTTCCTCTGGGTCATATTACTTTAATGAAGCGGTTTCAACACTTTCCTTTTACATAGAACTATACAATACTTCTGATGCATTAGGAGATGAACAACCTTACCTGGTAAAATATTATTTACAAAACGCCAGCACCAATGAAATACTAAACAAGTTTGCATCCTTTTCAAAAAAAACCAGTAATAAAGTTGAGCCTTTGCTTGCCAGTTTTAATATTGAAAAGCTCAAAACCGGAAATTACAACTTGGTAGTAGAAGCATTAAATCGTGAAGGTGAATCTATTATAAAGAAAAGTGCTTTTTTCTACCGTAAGAATACCACTCAAAAACTGGATTTTCAGGATTTGGAAAACACGGATATTACCGGAACTTTTGCTGATCTGATTGGTGGAATTGACAGCCTTTACCTATTTACAAGATTCCTTTTCCCTATTAGTACAGATGCTGAACGCAATTACCAAAAAAGCCTTTTAGCGGAAAGAGATTTGAAAAAAATGAAACAATACTTTTATGTGTTTTGGAGTCAGCGCAATGATTATGACCCTCAAACAGAATGGGAGAATTATCGCCAGCGGGTTCGTGAGGTAAACTCACTTTACGATAGTGGCCTTCGACCAGGATACATGACAGATCGAGGCCGTGTATCATTAGTACATGGCAAACCCTCTTTGGTAGAGCAACGCAAATTTGAGCCAGGTCTGCCTCCCTACGAAATTTGGCGCTATGACCAACTTACCAGCCGTTATTTAGATGTTGTAAACCAGAGCAATAAAATATTTGTATTTGCCGAGTTTAATATATCCTCGAATGAATATGAACTGATTCACTCAAATGCCATAGGCGAACTTAATGACCGCAGATGGAAAGTTACTTTAGGAGGTGGCGCTGTGAAGAGTGATGACCTGGATGAAAATGCCAACGGAAGCTTTGATGACTGGGGTTCTAGAATAAACAACAACGTGCTTATCCAAAATTCCGGGGAAGGGCGCTAAATTTGCCGCATGATAGGATACTATGTGGCCGTAGCTTTTGGTTGGCTAATTTCCATTCTCCCATTTAGAGTACTTTACATCATTAGCGACTTTATAAGCTTTGTGATGCAGCATTTGCTAAAGTACCGCAAGGATGTAATAATGGGCAACCTCAGCAAGGCTTTCCCACAAAAGAGCGAAGACGAACTCAATCGTATTCGCTTTGCTTTTTATAAAAACTTTGCAGACCTGATTGTAGAGTCGTTCAAGAGTTTAACTATTTCTGAAAAAACTTTGCGGAAACGTTTTAAACTTACCAATCCTGAACTTTTTGAAAAGCTTTATGCAAATGACAAGGGAGTTCTTTTGGTAATGGGACATTATACCAATTTTGAATGGACAGCTATGAGTATGCCTCTACTCGTTCCACACCCCTCCTTTGCGGTTTATCAGCCTTTAAATAATAAGCGTTTTAGCCAAAAGGTAGTTTCCATAAGGGAGCAATTTGGGCTAAAACTTTACTCCATGAATGATACTTACCCCTTTATGCTAAATAATCCCATAAAGGCACCCCTGTATATATTTATGGCTGACCAGAGTCCGCACAAAGGGAAAATCAAATACTACACAGAATTTTTAAATCAAAATACTCCAGTACATTTGGGTGTTGAAAATCTGGCCAAGAAGTGTGACTTGGCTGTGGTTTTTATTGATATACAAAGAGTGAAACGTGGATATTATGAGGTTACCGCTCACCTTCTTTTTGAAGATGTTCAAAACACCAAACCCTACGAAGTGACCAATACCCACGTGAAAGCCCTTGAAAAAGTAATTAAAAAGAAACCTGAGGATTGGCTATGGAGCCACCGTAGATGGAAACATGCCCGAAAATAAGACCCAACATAAAATTGCCGTAGCCATCCTCAACTGGAATGGTGCCACGCTTCTCCGTAGATTTTTACCTTCTGTAATTGAACATTCTCGGGCTGTGGCCAAAGTGTATGTGATAGACAATGCCAGTTCTGACGAAAGTCTGGAGGTATTAAAAACTGAGTTTCCACAGGTGGAGCTCATCGCACTATCTGAAAACTATGGTTATGCAGGAGGTTACAACAAGGGATTAGATCACATAAAGGAAGATTATGTTGTGCTGCTCAACTCAGATGTAGAAGTAACAGCAAACTGGCTCCCGCCCCTGCTTTCGCAATTTGAAAACAATGCAAAGCTTGCGGCTTTACAGCCAAAAATTAAGGATCTAAACAATAAAGACCACTTTGAATATGCAGGTGCTGCCGGTGGCCATATTGACACGCTTGGTTATCCATTTTGCCGCGGAAGAGTATTTGACACACTGGAAGAGGATAAGGGTCAATATGATTTGTATGAAAAAGTATTTTGGGCCTCAGGGGCATGCCTGGTGGT
>JAUHWX010000114.1 GCA_030427285.1 Bacteroidia bacterium | reverse complement strand
ATGTAAAGCTGTTGCTAAAGGCATACCGTGTACATTGCCGGTAGGGCTGGTGTAGGGCGAATGCAAATCACCATGAGCATCTACCCAAATTACGCCAAGACGCTTAGTGGGATGGGCAGCTTTTATACCTGCAATGGTACCTCCGGCATTACTATGGTCGCCAGAAAATAGTACAGGAAACTTCTTGTCATTTATAGTAGATTCCACCTCATCTTGTATTCTGCGGTACATTTTCGCAATACCGTCCAGTCGCTTTCCAAATTTTAGCGTTTTCTTTTTAAAAACCAGATTATTATCTGTCTTTACTTCTTTAATAGCATGTTTTGGGAAAAACTCATGGTCATACTTTAAACTGGCTATTTGCATGGCTTGAAACCCCAGGCTCGAACCTCGGGTACCAGCACCCAATTCAGACATTACACTTAGGAATTGTAGCTTTTTGGACATGTTGCGTGATTTTGAGATGGCAAAGGTAAGTACAACCTACGTGTCGGCAATACCGTGCTATCATTATATGAAAGATGCTGCATTTACTTATTGTAATGAGCTTAACCTATATTTGGCCAAAATGAAAACTAATTGACAGAGGAGCAACTTATAACGGGATTGACAAAGGGAGATGAGAAAGCTTTTGAGCAGCTATTTCGCGCCTACTTTGAACCCCTTGTTTTTTTTGCCAACAAATACCTTGGCAGCATAGATGAAGCCAAGGATATAGTGCAGGAGGTGATGAGCAGTGTGTACGAAAACCGGGATAGCCTCCATATAAACCAGTCCTTGAAATCATTTTTATACACCACTGTTTCCAACCGTAGCCTCAATGTGCTCAAACATGAAGAGGTGAAAACCCGCCATCATTCCATAATAAAAAGCCAGGGCAGTGAGCTTGACTTGGAAGACCTAATGGAAACCAGCGAGCTGCAGGCGAGGATAAGCAAGCTCATGGACGAATTGCCAGAGGTATGCCAGCGGATTTTTAAAATGAGCCGCATAGATCAAAAAACCAACCAGGAAATTGCCGATGAGCTCCAATTATCCAAACGAACGGTGGAGACTCAAATCAGCAAAGCCCTTAAAGTGCTTCGCAACGCATTGAAAATTTTAATCATACAAATTATTTTAAAAAATATGTAGGGTGGCATACGTGTGCTACACGGGCTGGGTGTCATAGGTAGGTAAATAACTTATAACACCATTAAAACGATGAAAAAATTAGCATCAGCCTTTGCCCTTACTTCAGTATTGTTTTTTGCCTCATGTGAAAAAGATGATAAGCATAAAAACCCAGAGCCGGGTGACGAGGCCAAAACAAAAATTCAATTACTGCAGGATGGCAGCTGGAATATGGACAATACCCATATTCAAATTCGCACAAATGATTCTTTACTTAACGAAGGTTATGACAGAACTCCGGGAATAGTAACTTTTTTAAGCACCAACAAATTGGTTTTTGCGCCCTTCGGCAGGACCAGCGACACAGTAGATTATATCTTTTTTGGTGATAGCATTGCCTTTGATGATATAATGCATAATGTAAACGTTTTGGAAAGCAACAGGCTCATACTTGAATCTCAAGAGGTGGTGACCTTGCCAAACGATTCTTCATCTACCGATTCTTCATTTTCGTTTTCGGTCATTACCACCATGTCTTTAAAAAGGTAAGCGCATCTTTTTTGACTTATTTTAAACTTTAGTTACTACACCTGAGCAACCTACGCTCAGGTGTTTTTTTTTACACCTTTGCGGGATGATGATGATTGAGTGGCCTGCAGTTACGATAATGTAGTTTTAAGACACACAAAAAAATAAAGTACTGAAAATGATGAGTTTGTAAAATTTTTTAGGATTTTTTCAAAATCAAGTACGTGTGAAGCCCGAGTTGGTTGTCTTAGAAGTGTAGATCAAAAAATAAACACTTTTAAACAAAAACGTAAAAATGAAAAAGCAAATTTTAATGCTGGCCGCCATGGCACTCACCATCTTCACTTCCTGCAAAGATGAAAAGAAGGATGACCTTACAAAGGCTCCGGATTCTCAAAAAAATATGGAATTAATTATTGCCGAACCTTGGAATCTGGATTACAGCCTTTATACAACCTTGCTGAACGACTCAGTTGTTTACCAGGAAAAAGACTCGACTGTAACCAAAGTTCACTTTTTAGATAATAATACCGTAATATCTTACATGCAGGGAGAACCCAATGACACTTCTGTGTGGAGCTTGAATGGACAGACTATTTCGATTGGCTTTTTGCCGATGGATATATTGGAGATAAACAACAACAAGCTTACGCTGGAGTTTGAAGAGAAAGAGGTTGACCCAGACTTTGGCACCTTCAAATTTGAGACAACCATTTACTTTTCAAGATAATTCAATGTGAACATCAATAACGACATACTAGGCATAATAGTAAAGCACCTCCAGGGAAAGGTTTCGGCACAGGAGCAATCCCAACTTGAGCAATGGCTTGCTGATAATCCTGATCATCAGCAGGAATACCAAAAAGTAGCTGATATATGGGGAGCTTCTGAAAACCTGGATGCGGATATTGATGTGGATAAGGAGTGGAATACCTTCCGGGCAAAACATTTTGACGCCCCTAAAAAGGGAAAACTTATTCAGGCCGATTTTAGAATGGTGAGCCGCATTGCAGCGGCCGCTGTTCTTATTATTGGAATGTTTGTGCTCGGTAAGTATATTTTTGGGCCACAAACCTATACCACAAAGGCTGGCGAAAGGCAGTTGGTAAACCTTGAAGACGGTACCGCGATAATTCTTGGAGAAAATTCAACACTCAGCGTACCCTATACTTTTAATGGAAAATACCGGAAGGTAGAATTGCTTGGCGAAGGTTTTTTTACGGTGGCCAAAAATGCGGCTAAACCTTTTGAGATAAGCGGCCCTAAAACAGGCACCCGGGTGCTGGGCACCGAGTTTCGCTTGATGACAGGCGATGCCTCAAATGCCCTACAAGTAAGCGGTGGCAAGGTGGCCTACTGGCAAACCGGACTCCAAGACACCCTTATACTTACCCAAGGGGAACAAGGAAAGTTGGCGCAAAATCTATTGGTGGAAAGCACCATAAAAGATCCCAATTTCAACAGTTGGTACACGGGCACTTTTGTATTTGAAGACCAACCCATAGCTGCGGTGCTGGATGCTTTGCAGGATCATTATGTATTTGATATTAAAAACGTACAAGCTTTAAATGGCTCATCTTGCCGCTTTAGTGGAAAATTTAAAAATCAGGAACTAGAAGAAATATTGGATGAACTGGTGCTGGTAACAGGGCTAGAATACGAATGGATGCAAGGCACCCTCAGCGTGTCAGCACTGAGCTGTAAATAATATTTGAAATGAAAAAACTGCTTTACATTTTACTACTGCCACTCATGGCCATGGCCTGTAGCAAAGATGATGACCCGATTTACACACCGGGCAGCACAGAAGAAGAGCAAAAGAAAATAGATACCGTGTACGATGGTCTTGATGAAATGGCCAAAGACAATGGATACGATTCTATACCTGACCTTTTAGAAAGAAATGATTGGCGCACCTCTGTGGATAAAAAATTTTTGATTCGCCAGGTTACGGATACTTTTTATGAGGGTGCTTATTCGGCCGGAACGGTGTGGGTTTTTCAATTTGACCCGTATCCGTTTAATACAAATTACATCCTTACCAGGGATAAAATGGGCGATCATGTACAAATGTTGTTTGAGGCTTTCCCCAACCAATTTATAATCGACAGTGGGCCGGACTTTGACATTATAAAACCCACCCGCTATCAGGATTCTACCTTATCATTTGAACTAATTCGGGAATTTTATACAGACTCTCTCACCCTAACAGTAGAATACAGGACGCTACAAACTGAAGCAAAATTATAATTGGCAGCGAAAGCATCCACTAGCTTCTGAAGCTTCTTATCTGTATAAAAGAAAACCCAGCTAAAAAACTGACACCCAAACTATGAACGTATTTATAAGAGCCATCTTTATCCTTTTATTTTTTAGCTGTAGCCAAATAGCAAGCGCACAAAAAAACCTGCTACAGCAAGAGGTAAACATAGCTCCTGGTACCTACACTACGCAAGAGCTGGCCCGGGAACTCAGCAAGCAAGGCATCACGCTAAGCTATGCCACGGCCAGCCTGCTCAGTGCTCCGGTAAGCCTTACAGCAAAAAGCCACACGGCTGAGGAGTTGCTGCCTAAAATTTTTGTCCTGGCACGCTACAGCTACATCCTCCGCAAAGACAAAATATTGATAATACCCCGAAACGAGAGTTCCATTACTATTTCCGGTTTTTTGGAAGACGCTGCCAGCCAGGAAAGGCTCATTGGTGCCAATGTATTTTTACCCACCCTTGGCCAGGGCACCTTTACCAATCAGTACGGGTTTTATAGCCTTACGGTAAATGACCCGAATGACAGCCTGCTGATCCAAACTTCCTATATAGGCTATCAAGACAAGCAAATGTGGCTATCCGGCCATCAGGATCATAAACTCGATATGGCTTTGCCTACCTCCCAAATGCAATTGGAGGAAGTGGTGATTGCTGATAAGGATATTCGGATGACGAGGTCTAAGATGAGCCAGGTAAACCTCACGGTAAAAGAAATAAAACAGTTGCCCGCTTTTTTTGGTGAGGCCGATGTACTAAAAACCATACAGATGCTACCCGGAGTACAATCGGCCAGTGAGGGAAATATAAACTACATAGTGCGCGGGGGCGGGCCCGATCAAAACCTGATACTACTGGATGGCGTTCCTGTTTACAATGCTTCTCACCTCTTTGGCTTCTTTTCAGTTTTTAATACTGATGCCGTAAAAAATGTGGAGTTTATCAAAGGAGGTTTTCCGGCACAGTATGGCGGGCGCCTCAGCTCAGTGCTCGAAATAGATATGAAAGAAGGCAATATGGAAGAGTTTCACGGTGCCGGCTCTATTGGCCTTTTGGCCAGCAAGCTTACGCTCGAAGGCCCAATCGTAAAAAACAAAGCCTCCTTTATGATTTCCGGCAGACGTACCTATTTTGATCTTTTGTACCGCCCTTTTTTAGAACCCAATAATGATGTTGGCTATTTTTTTGACGATCTAAACCTTAAGCTCAACTATAAATTTTCGCGCAAAGACAGGCTTTACCTGAGCTTTTATACAGGCAGGGACAAACTTTTTGAAGAATCTACAGAGGATTATTCAACAGGCACAATAAATAGAACCACCAGGCAAAAAAACCATCTCACCTACGGCAATCGTACAGCGGCCCTGCGGTGGAACCATTTATATAGCGACAAACTCTTTAGCAACCTCACGGCCACCTACACCCGCTACAATTTGCTGATAGGGCAAGAGTATGAATCACTAGACAGATATGAAGCCACAGAGTATTTTAGCCGTATTGAAGATTACGGCCTCATTTACAAAGCTGATTATTCCTTTAGGCCAAACCACCAGGTAAAATTTGGGGGGAGCTATACCCATCATACATTTAAACCCGGTGCCGTGCAGTACAATCAAGTGGACGACCGCAGCAATGTAGATTCTACGCTCAGGTTTTCGCCAACTACACTTAGTCATGATGCCTTTCTTTTTGTAGAAGATACCTGGACCATTAATACAAGGTGGATGCTTAATGCAGGACTGCACTATTCTGCTTATTTGGTAAATGGCACTTTTTACAACTCCCTGCAGCCCCGGGCCACTGCGAGCTACCTTTTGAGTAATGACTGGAGCTTGAAAGCCAGCTATGCTTATATGCAACAATATGTGCATTTGCTTACCAATAGTGGCGCTGGCCTGCCCACCGACCTTTGGGTTTCATCTACTGATAAAATAGCTCCCCAAAAGGCGCACCAGGTAGCGCTTGGTACGGCCAAAGCACTCTGGGGCGGCAAGTTTGAATTTAGCACTGAGGTGTATTATAAATACCTCTCCGATTTAATCACTTTCAAAGAAGGTACAATCTTTACCAGTTCTGCCAATTGGGAAAACCAAGTGGCCACTAATGGCAGGGGAAATGCCTACGGTATTGAGTTTTTGTTGCGAAAAAGCAAAGGGCCCACACGGGGTTGGGTAGCCTATAGTTTTGCCAAAACTACCCGCCAGTTTGACGAAATAAATGAAGGCGAAGTATATCCCTATAAATATGATCGAAGGCATGACCTTAAAGTAGTGGTGACCCACGATTTTAACGCACGCTTTAATATGTCACTTAGCTTTATGATCAATTCGGGCATAAGGGCTACTATACCCACGGGTACTTTTGCCGATATAAATGGCAACCAGTAAACGCTTTACTCCAAGCGCAATGCCTTTGAATACCCGGCCTACCACCGCTCTGATATTTCCTTTAACTGGACCAAGGAAAAAAAATGGGGCCAGCGTACCTGGTCACTCGGCTTTTACAATGTATACAACCGTCAAAACCCTTACTTTATTTACTTTGAAACCAAAGATGGAGAAAGGCGTGCCCGACAGGTTTGGTTATTTCCCATCCTTCCCTCATTTAGCTACAGCTTTACCTTTTAATATTATGAAAAAGAATATCTACGCGCTGCTGATACTTTTTATCACCATGGTTTCTTGCCAAAAGGAACTAAAAGTAGAATACCCCGAAAACGATAGTAAGCTTACGCTCAACTCTGTGCTTTCTGAGGGCCGCACAGTAAGCGCTACCTTATCTTCTACCCTGCCCTACACCAATACCGGCAAAAGCCCTTTTTATAAAGATGGCTTTATAACACTATATGAAAATGGACAATTGATAGACACCCTCCTTCCTACCGATTACACCTATCGCGCCCAAAGTGAGGATACAATATGGTACTATACATCTGGTCACATAGTAAAAGCTGAAAGCAGCTACAGGATGCTGGCCTCAAGGCCCGGGTTCGACAAAGTTTCGGCCACTACCCGGATTCCTAAAAAAGCTTTAGTAAAAAATATACGGCATACCATCCTTAACAGTTTTGAGGAGGTATTGGAAATAGAAATAGAAGACCCTGAGAGCCAGCACAGTTTTTTTATGATTGAAATGGCTTCTGTAGACCCTTTAAGAGATAGCACCATTGCTACTCTCATCTCAGAAGATCCCACTGTGGAGCTTTACTCCTATTTTGGGTTATTAAAAATGCCCCTCGATCCCGAAAGAGGTGAAATTGCCTTTTTTACAGATGAATATTTTATAAGTGGCAAAAAAAAGGTAATTCTGAGGGCAAGGTTGGATTATTCGTCAGGTAATGTAAACCAAATAATAGTTTACTCCTCCTCAGAAGATTACTATGAATATACCCGAAGTTTTGCTATTAACAGCGCCTTTGCGGAAAATCCATTTGCTGAGCCCATAAGGGTAAAAACAAATGTGGAAAACGGTTTTGGTATAGTGGGTGGTTTATCCCTTCAAATTATAAACTTGTGAAATATAAAATTGATGATTGATGCCTTCTTTAGGTTTTGCGAAACCCAATTGTGCAGACCTAAGTAGCCATACTAAATGATACATTTATACCGTTTTATGATGCCCCAGAAACTAACCCATTCATGAAAAACTTTTTTTTGGCAGCCTTCCTACTGCTTACATCCCTCATTCATGCTCAAAAATATACCATAAGCGGCTATGTAGAAGATGGCAGCAGCAATGAGCGGCTTATTGGTGTGAATGTATACCTGGCAGGTACGCAATATGGCACCACTACCAATACTTATGGTTTTTATTCACTCACGGTTCCCCAAGGGCAATATTCCCTGCAAGCCTCATACATTGGTTACACCGGCACAAGTCAAACTTTTTTATTGAAAAAAGATACCGTCATTGACTTTAGCATTTCTGAATCAAGCGAAAAGCTGCAAGAGGTAGAAGTGGTAGCTGAAGAACTTGCCGCAGAGCGGGTAGAGATGAGCACCATCACCCTCTCTGCTCAGGATATAAAAAACATTCCTGCCCTACTGGGCGAAGTGGATATAATAAAAGCATTGCAGCTACTGCCAGGTGTACAGTCTGGTGGCGAGGGCACCACCGGTTTTTACGTACGTGGGGGCAGTCCTGACCAAAACTTGATTTTGCTAGATGGTGTGCCCGTATACAATGCCTCGCACTTGTTTGGATTTTTCTCAGTTTTTAATGCAGATGCCATCAAAAATGTAAAACTCACCAAAGGTGGTTTTCCGGCAAGGCATGGTGGCCGGCTAAGTTCCGTTTTAGAGATTGACCTGAAGGAGGGAAACATGAAAGAGTTTCATGGCGAAGGTAGTATTGGGCTTATTTCTTCTAAGCTTACGCTGGAAGGGCCCATCGTAAAAGATAAAACCTCCTTTATGCTTTCGGGAAGACGAACCTATTATGATATTCTTACCGCCCCCATTATAAGAAGTCAAACCGATGGGGAAACCAGGGCCGGATATTATTTTTATGATGTAAATGTGAAGGTCAACCACATCTTTTCGCGCAAAGACAGGCTCTATGTAAGCTACTATGGTGGCAATGATAAGTTCTATTCTGAAAGTAACTATGACGACAATGACTTTTTCTCAAACAACCGCTATGAGTATAAGGATGAGCAGCAATTAAAATGGGGAAACCACACCGGGTCTATCCGTTGGAACCACCTCTTTAGCGATAAGCTATTTGGAAACCTTACGGCCACCTACACGCAGTATAAATTTAGCATTGGCTACAGCGACTATTCCAAAGAAACAAACCCAGGCGGACAGGTTACGGAAGAAAGTAGCTCCTTTGAATATTTTTCCTTTATCAGGGATTATGGTTTGCGCTATGATATGGATTACTCCTTGTCTACCAAGCACACTCTGCGCTTTGGTGGAAACTATACCTACCATATCTTTAAGCCAGGTGTGGCACAGTTTGCTGAAGAGCAAGCCAGTTCTATTATAGATTCTGTACTCAATCTTTCCAAGCCTATTTATGCCAATGATATGTACGCGTATGTAGAAGATGATTGGAGAATAAACAACCGCTGGCGTATGAATTATGGGCTGCATTACTCTTACTATTTTACCAATAATGCTAATTATAGCAGCTTGCAGCCAAGGGTTTCGGCCCGTTATTTAATTAATGATACCTGGTCCATCAAAGGCTCGTTTGCCACCATGACCCAGTACATTCACCTGCTTTCCAATTCGGGTATTGGCCTGCCTACCGACCTTTGGGTATCATCTACCAATAGGGTAAAACCGCAGCAGTCGCAGCAAATAGCATTGGGTACTTCCAAAAACATAAGGGGAAAAATGTATGAGCTGTCTTTTGAAACCTACTACAAAGCCATGCAAAACTTAATAGAATATAAAGAGGGCGCCAGCTTTATAAGCACTACAGATTGGGAAAACACGGTAGAAACCGATGGGACCGGTGAAGCTTATGGATTTGAGTTTTTGATACGAAAAAACGAAGGCAATACTACTGGCTGGATCGGCTACACCCTGGCCTGGACCCTCCGTAGTTTTGATAACCTAAACGAGGGCCGGACCTACCCCTACAAATACGACCGCAGACATGACCTGAGTGTGGTGGTCAATCATAAGTTTAGCGATAAAATAGATATTGGCGCCACATGGGTATATGGCAGTGGCAATACCTTTACCGCCCCCGTAGCCAATTTTGCGCTGGTTGAAAATTCGGGGCCTACCTTTAGCACAGGCAACTACACGCGGTACTCCGATAGAAACGCCCTACGCATGCCTGCTTATCACCGCCTGGATTTGGGTATAAATTTTAGAAAGAAAAAGAAATGGGGCGAGCGCATTTGGAACGTGAGTATTTACAACGTCTACAGCCGCAAAAATCCTTATTATCTTTATGTTTCAAACGAAAATGGATTTAACAACGACAAAGTGGTAAAGCAAGTTAGCCTCTTCCCTATCATACCATCCGTTTCTTACATCTTTAGTTTTTGATTATGAAAAATATTACCTCCATAATAGCTGTGCTTGCCATAATTGTAGGCCTATGCTCCTGCGAAACTATCATTGATTATGACCTTCCACGAGAGCCGGATAGAATTACCATAGACTCTAAATTGGTAGAGGGCGATACTCCGGTGGTACATGTTTTCACTAGTACTTATGCTCTTTCTAGGGATAATCCTGGCGAACCCAAAAATGCCGATGTAATCCTTATGGAAAACGGTGCCGTGGTTTCCAACCTTACGCTGCAATCCAATATGTTCGGCCAAACGTTTTATTCCAGCAAGTATAAAATTTTGCCCAATCAATTGTATAAGGTCCAGGTTTCATTAGAAGGCTTTACCACGGCCTTTGGCGAAGGACTTACCCAGGATCCGGTGGCTATTACCAGTACGATTTTTGACTCAGCTGACCGAGACCTTGAATTTACATTCAAAGACCCGCCCACTTCTGGAGATTACTATTCAGTGACTGTCCGGTCCCTTACCGAAAACTACCCACTTCTGTACAGCACAAGTGATGTGGTGATTGACTTTTTTGATGATAATACATTTGATGACCCTTTTTCTGGTGAAGTGGAAAAATTTGGTCTATACGGCTA
>JAUHWX010000329.1 GCA_030427285.1 Bacteroidia bacterium | reverse complement strand
TTTTAGGTTTTAATTGCTGTTGCAAAAATGTTGGCAAACTCACTTTCCCGATAAAGCAAAGTCCTTGTGAGTCCTTCTTCTCGGCTGTTACCAAATTCAGCTCCATGGCAATTTTACGAACTTCACTTTTTTGCAAATGTCCGATAGGAAACAAAGCCTTAGAAAGTTGCTCCTGATTGAGCTGACACAAAAAATAGCTTTGATCCTTTGTGTTATCCACACCTGCCAACAATCGGTGAACGGGCTTCCCATCCACTTCTATAGTATCTTTTCGGCAATAATGCCCGGTGGCTACATAGTCTGCGCCAAGCTCCATGGCTGCCTTTAAAAAAGTGTCAAACTTTATTTCACGATTGCAGAGCACATCCGGGTTTGGTGTCCTCCCCGATTCATATTCGGCAAACATATAATCTACAATACGCTCCTTATATTCTTCACTTAGGTCTATCACCTGAAAAGGGATATTGAGCTTATCGGCCACCAAAAGCGCGTCATTGCTATCTTCTACCCAAGGGCAATCATCATCCAGAATTACTGAATCATCATGCCAATTTCGCATAAATAGTGCTATAACCTCATGCCCTTGCTCTTGCAAAAGATGCGCTGCCACACTGCTATCTACCCCTCCACTTAATCCTACTACTACGCGTGCCATTTATTTTTTTTCTTCCTCTTCAAAAAATTCTTCCTTCTCCTCCGGTGGGTCTTGGCTCACCAAAGTTCCCTTATCCCACACTTGTGTTTTTATCACCTTATTAGCATCATCAAAAAAGTACCAATTGCCATCCATCAGTCCTTTTACATATTTCCCTTTAGCTCTAATTCGTCCCGTAGTTTCATAGTAAAAAACCTCGCCATGAAGCTTATTATCCACGTAAGCTCCTTTGGCTCGCGGCTTCCCTGTTTCGTAAAACTGTAACCACTCACCTTCTTTTTTGCCATTCACATAAGTGGTAACCTCTGCCTTTCGGCCCGAAGGAAAAAAGGTGATGGACTTACCGTTTCGTTCATTGTTTTTATAGTCTTCACGAGAAATAATCTGGCCTTCAATGTTGTAAAAAGTCCAAACGCTGTCGCGCTTTGAATTGATGTATTTTCCTTCGGCAGCTAAAATGCTATCGCCACCAAATTGGTACGAATAGGCTACGCCAGACTTTCCCCTAAACTTATTGATAGCTTTAATATCACCACTCGGGAAATAAAAGATAAACTCCCCTACCTCCTTTCCGTGATCAAAGGTTCCCTGGTAACGAAGTTTACCATCTTCATGGTATTTTTTCCATACTCCGTGTTTCTTACCTTGAGCATCAGTCTGGTTGGTGGCTTGCGCCAAAGCGCCAAATGATAAAATCACAAAGGCGAGGAGAAGAGAGTGTTTCATCTAAAAGTCAGTTTTTCAGTATTTTATATAATTTGCTGCAAAGCACGCAAGATGCACAAACTTAATGAGCGGCAAAAATAGCCCCTATATCTTAGATTTTCGATTACTATTGTCAATCTTCGCATAAACCAATTTTGCAATTTTAACGCCAAATTTCATTGATGAAAGTAGTAATACTTGCGGGCGGTATAGGCACCCGTCTGGGCGAGCTTACCAAAGATATTCCCAAGCCCATGGTTCCCCTTTTGGGTAAACCACTTTTGCAATACCAAATAGAATTACTGGTGCGCTATGGCTTTTCGGAAGTTATACTTATCGTAAATCACTTGAGCCAACCTATAAAAGATCACTTTGGTGATGGTGTCGATTTTGGTATCAAAATCCGTTATTATCAAGAAGAAAAACCGCTTGGCACCGTAGGCGGAATAAAAGATTTAGAAGAGGATCTTACCGAAGATTTTCTTGTCCTTTACGGAGATGTGATGATGGAGATGGACCTCAAACGCCTTGTTAATTTTCACAATGAAAAAGGAAGCCAGGCAACTTTGGTGGTTCACCCAAATGATCATCCTTACGATAGCGATTTGGTGGAAATGGACGAAGAAGGACTCATTGTAAATGTTTTGCCCAAGCCACATTCTGCAGATTTGATCTACCACAACATGGTTAATGCAGCGGTATATATTTTATCACCAGCCATTTTCCCCTTCCTTGAA
>JAUHWX010000113.1 GCA_030427285.1 Bacteroidia bacterium | reverse complement strand
CTCCTTGCCGCCAATGCTGTTGCACAGCAAAGTGCTTTGGGCATTTCGATGGGGTCGGGTATAAGTAATACGTACCACGATAATTTTTCAAAGGAAGCTGGCAAACGGGCTTTTATTTTGGATTTGAACTATCAGCTAACTATTGCGCAACACTTTACGATTAAATCAGGATTGAGTTTGGAAAGAAAAGGATCGCAGCACGAGCCATTTTGGTGTCCAACCGGGGAGGAGACTAATCCTTATAATGTTCACTTTGATTATAGCTATGCTACAGTACCTCTACTACCGGGTGTTACTTTTGGTAAAAAAATAAGATATAATGTTTATTGTGGCCCTTATTTCTCTTTTCTACTTAAGCGCAAATTGACCAAGAATGACGAATTCAGAAATGACGTTATCGTAAAGCAAGCTTCTAATCAAAAAAATATTGACTTTGGACTTACTTCAGGCGCTGGTATAGAGATTCCTATTTTCAACAAGTTTTTCATTCCAATTGAGTTTAGGTATAATTTAGGCCTAATGAATATCAGTAATGAGCGGTTGTATTATCACGAGGTGCTTTTAAATGAAACCTACTCTGAGGATATGGTGGTAAAGCATACCGCCTGGTATGTAATGATTGGGCTTAAGACTTACATAGGCAGCAATAGGTAAGATATTTTTTACCCCTGGCTTTGAATGCTTTGTAAAGCGCATCCATAATGTCTACAACACTAAAAATAAAATAGTTTCAGTTAATACTTTATCTAGGGACAGATTAAAAATATGTGCCAGTGCAAAAAGATAAAGCAAATGCAACTGCGTGCGGCAATTGGAGTAATGTATAAAAAGTGTCCATTTCATGTTAGCACATGAAAAAAGAGACTAAAAACGAGTTAAACCTTATTTGCTTTACTTTATCCCATTTCTACAGCCCATGGTTATAAGCTTTCTTAATTCACTAACAATTTTCATGAAGAACTACATTGTAAAGGTTTGCTTATTGGCTATAGCTATCTTGGTTATGGGGGGATGTGCGTCTACACCGATTTATACATCAAAAAGCACAAGTAACATCGAAGAGTCTCCCTCACCATTTGTAGATCAGGATAGCAAAATACTCTATTGGGTGCAGCACGATTCTGTAAACCTGTATTTGACACTGGCCACAAGTGACCCAACGAGCCAAAGACAAATTTTGATGCACGGAATTTCTGTGTGGTTTGATGAGGCAGGAAGAAAGAGAGAGTATTTAGGTTTTACTTACCCTGCAATAGATCCTTATGCCGAGGGCGGTGAACCTTTAATGAATAGAGGCGAGAGGCAACCGTTGGAGGCTTCTCGTCATAATAGGGAAATGAGCCGTATGCTTATGCATCAGTTTGAAAGTAAGATCAGCTACATTGAGCTTCATGGATTTTTAGAAGAAGATAGTTTTGAACGCTTGAATTATAGATTGGAAAAGGGTCCCGTAAAAGTAGATATCAATATGAGCGAGGATGGAGAATTGCTCTATAAGGTTAAAGTTCCTTTGGCAAGTATTTTTAAGGAAGAAAATAATCAGAATAGGCTATTAAGTGTAGGGATTGAGGGAAATATTTTCCGTGATGAAAAACTATCCAATCCAGCCTCAGAAGGAGCACAGATGGGTGGAGTAAGACCTACCGGAGTTGGCGGGCCTGGCGGAGCACGAGGTGCTGGCAGGTCACCAATTCAAGATAATAGTGATTCGGACTTTCCACCTGAAATTAGCTTTTGGTTTAAAGTGTTGTTGTAAAACTAGGTTTTCAACTTTTGAACAAAGGCCGGTTTATTTTCAAACAAAAAAGCGCCCGAAGGCGCTTTCTCAAATGTGATTTATTTACTCCATTTCCGGAAGTTCAGCCGGGGCATTTCTAAATACCAGACTATTGTTTTCCGTATCTATTAAAATCAATCCATCTTTATCAACGGTTCCTCCCAATATCTCTTTAGAGAGGTGGTTCAGTATACGCTTCTGAATTACCCGCTTGATGGGGCGCGCTCCAAATTGGGGGTCAAATCCAACATCGGCTAAGTAACTCACTGCATTGTCTGAAGCATCAATCATGATTCCCTGCTTTTTCAGCAGTTTTTTCAAACCATTGATTTGCAGTTTTACAATTTGCTTTACATCATCTTTACCCAGTGGCTGGAACATGATCATTTCATCAATCCTGTTCAAAAACTCAGGTCGGATGGTTTGCCTCAGCAATTGTATCACTTCATCACGAGTGTCTTCGTACACTTCATGCCTATTATCATCAGTCATCCCTTCAAACTTTTCCTGTATCAAATGCGATCCAAGGTTTGAAGTCATGATGATAATGGTATTCCTAAAGTTGGCTACACGGCCTTTATTGTCGGTCAATCGGCCTTCATCCAATACTTGCAAAAGTATGTTGAAAGTGTCTGGGTGAGCTTTTTCAATCTCGTCCAAAAGGACTACAGAGTAAGGCTTTCTGCGTACAGCTTCTGTAAGTTGTCCACCTTCATCATAACCCACATACCCGGGAGGAGCACCAATCAATCGGCTTACCGAATGACGTTCCTGGTACTCGCTCATGTCGATGCGTGTAATGGCATTATCATCATTGAATAGATACTCGGCCAAAGCCTTGGCAACTTCAGTTTTTCCTACTCCAGTGGTACCAAAAAAGATAAATGAACCAATCGGACGGTTTTGATCTTGCAATCCTGCGCGGCTTCTGCGTACAGCATCAGATACAGCCATTATCGCTTCATCCTGACCCACCACGCGATTGTGCAATTCCTCCTCAAGTCGCAATAATTTCTCACGCTCACTTTCCAGCATTTTAGATACTGGAATTCCAGTCCATCGGCTAATCACATCAGCCACATCTTCAGCATCTACTTCTTCCTTAATGAGGGGAGAAGAGGATTGCAAAGAAGCAATTTGAGTCTCAAATTTTTTCAGGCGCTCTTCAGCTTCGGTCATTTTTCCATAACGGATTTCTGCTACCTTGCCATAATCACCGCTTCTCTCAGCCTGATCTGCCTCTAGTTTCAGATGTTCTAAATCTTCCTTAGCGGATTGTATTCCCTCCACAATAGATTTTTCTTCTTCCCATTTTGCAGTAAGCGTCTTGCGCTGATCGTTTAGTTCAGCCAAATCTTTTTTAAGGTCAGTAACCTTGCGGTCATCTCCTTCACGTTTTATAGCCGCCAACTCTATTTCGAGCTGCATAATTTTTCTATCCAGAATATCAATTTCCTCAGGTTTTGAGTTCATCTCCATTCTTAGTTTAGAAGCAGACTCGTCAATAAGGTCGATAGCCTTATCGGGAAGAAAACGGTCGGTAATGTATCGCTGTGAAAGCTCCACAGAAGCTAAGATCGCTTCATCTTTAATACGCACCTTGTGGTGAGACTCATACTTTTCTTTTATTCCACGGAGGATAGCAATAGCCGATTCCGTGTCCGGCTCATCCACCATTACTTTTTGAAAACGTCTTTCAAGCGCTTTGTCTTTCTCAAAGAACTTTTGGTACTCATTCAAGGTAGTAGCTCCAATAGCGCGCAATTCGCCACGGGCCAGGGCGGGCTTAAGAATGTTTGCGGCATCCATAGCACCATCACCACCTCCGGCACCTACCAAGGTGTGAATCTCATCGATGAACATTACAATGCGTCCATCAGATTCGGTAACTTCTTTTACTACAGATTTTAGCCTTTCTTCAAATTCACCTTTGTATTTGGCGCCAGCTATAAGGGCACCCATATCCAAACTGAAAATCAGTTTATCTTTTAAGTTTTCGGGTACATCGCCATTTATTATTCGATGCGCCATTCCTTCTGCAATAGCAGTTTTACCTACACCAGGTTCACCTATAAGTATGGGGTTGTTTTTAGTTCGTCTCGAAAGTATTTGAAGCACACGTCTTATTTCTTCATCACGTCCAATTACAGGGTCTAACTTTCCATCTTCTGCCAGCTGATTGAGGTTACGTGCATATTTTTCCAATGCGTTATAAGAATCCTCAGCACTGCTAGAGGTTACGCGCTGTCCTTTGCGCAATTCCTGAATGGTAGCCTTTAGATTTTTTTCAGTGATACCATTATCCTTCATCATTTGGCTTACGCTATCACCACCTTTAAAAATGGCCATAATGATGTGTTCAAGAGAAACGTACTCGTCATTCCACTCCTTTAGTGAAGCAATAGCGCGGTTGAGCGTGTCTCCTGCATATCGCGAAAACTGAATATTACCACCTTCCACCTTGGGGTAGGAGCTAATTATTCTGTCTAGGGTTTGCTGAAATACATCAACATTTACACTTAGCTTCTTTAGAATAAAAGGGAGTATATTTTCATCTACATCAAAAATAGCTCTGAGCAGATGTCCATTTTCAACAGATTGTTGTCCGTTTTCTATGGTGAGTTGCTGGGCTCTTTGAAGAGCTTCCTGCGTTTTTATAGTAAACTTATTTTGATCCATTTGTTCAATTTTAGAATTCTGGTGTCAATTTTAGTTCCAATTATAAATTATGTTCCATGTGCAGTCAATTTGACATAATAATTTAATAGTTGCTGAAATTTTGACGGAAGTTTAAAAAGAGAAGGCCCCGCTTCGAAAACTTCGAGCGGGGCCTTTTGATAATTATAATAAGGGCAGTGCTTACTTCACCACAAGTTTTCGTGTAATAAGCTTACCTCCATATTCAAAGTTTACAAAGTATACTCCGGCACTCCAGTTAGAGGTAGCAAAGCTTACTTTATTTACACCTTCACCGAAGGAAGAACTTCTGCTTTCCATCAATTGGCCTACCAAGTTGTAAACTCTTATTTCTACATCCTGTGGTGTAGGGAATAGGAAGCTTAACTCAGAATAGTCAGTAGCAGGATTAGGAACCATATCACCCACTACAGCTTCCTCTGGTAGTTGATATTCACCTTCTCCAATGATTACATCAGGCTTGGTACTTGAAGTATCCTTAGTGAAACAAAAATCGTCTATAGCCCAGCCTTTGCCTTGAATATCATAGTCAGCTCCAAAGCGGAAACGTAAAATCACTTTTCCATAATCTTGGAAAACAATTCTCTGAATTGCATTTTCCCAACCTGCAGTAGAATCAGTCCAACCTCCACGAATTTGATCAAGAGCGGTAACAAATGGAGTGTTATACCAAGTTTTCACACTTTTTTGAGAGTATCCAATTGGGTACCATGTTTCTCCTCCATTAAATGAATACTCTACATTACCACCATCATGGTACTTTTCAGTTTGTAGCCAGTGGTAGAATTCTAATTTGTATTGAATACCACTATCTACTTCGAATACAGGAGTAAATAATGCTGCTTGTTCTAAGCTTGTATAGTTAGTATCTAAGTGAGTCATCCAAGCATTAGTACCACTGTACGCAGCTCCAATTTTGGTTGGAAGACCCTTTTCCCAGCAATTATCTTTATCAAACAAGTTCTTAGCATCCTTATGCAGCCACTGGAAAGTGGTGGATGATTCGAAATCTTCACAGTATTCATCTATTCCTGTTTGAGTAAAGTCAAGCTCAAGCATTACAGGGATATTATCACACAGTGTATCATCAAAAGGTTTTTGATCAGGCTTATTATCTGGGCGAGACGTGTAAACACATACATTGTGAGGTCCGGAAGTTACACTAGCTGCTGGCCACTTGTATTTATATGTCCATTTGTATACCTGATTTTTAGCCAAAAGTCCACATTTTACCCAATGGATGGGCCCTAATGATACATTGTCGATTTCCACATAAACCTGAAAAGAGTCAATTACTTTCTCTGCAGTGTTTCTAACACTGATTTCTAACTCTTGCTCAATACCTGGTATAGGTAGTGGTTTCACTGTAGTTACTTTTACAGGTGACACACTATTTTGTGGAGGAATGATAATTGAAAAATCATCAATACCCATACCTCCACGGGCCTGACTTTGAGGCATTGTAGGAGATGACTTAAACTCAAACCTAAGAGCTAATGCTGCAGCTGGGTTGAGATTGAACTCGTTAAGAGGATATTCCGTTTCTATCCAGGTACCGTTTCCAGAACCACCTACCCAACCTGGGCCGCCATTGAAAAGATCAATTGAAGGAGCTGCATTAAGACCTCCCCACCAGTTTTTACCAAGGTTGGCAGCAATAGTGTTTTCACCAAGTATTTTCCAACCTCCAGAAAAGTATAGGGCAGTGGCCCCTACATTATAACTAGTACCTGATCCTAGATTTGTCCCAAAGTCAAGATTCATATAGAAGTTTAACTTGGCATTGAAAACAGTATCAAATTCTTCAAATACTGGTAATCTAAGTTGCTCTGTAGTACCCACTAGGAATGGTCCGTCAATATTAGTAACCCATGCATTACCACCACCACTACGGTCGTCATTGATAAGTCCAAGGCCAGAACCTGATGGAGTTTTTACACTTGGTTTTCCAAGCTCCCATTGCCAAAAACCCTGAGAAGTAATAAATCCTTTTGAATCATAATCACAGGTGTCAAAATTATTTGTCCATGGAATATTGTAAGGAATATTTCCTGCAACGATATGTCGGCAAACGGTGTCATTAAATGCAAGGTTGTCTGTAGATCCGTTAGGAGCAGTAACATATACGCAAGCATTAAATTCACCAATCGGATACACAACACCTGCACTAGAAATATTAACTTTTTTAATTGCTCCCTGCGCAATAGCGGGGCCATTATAGTAATACTGATAAGTGGTAGCCGCACTCGGGTTGCATAGTGGAGTTATTTTAAAGTTGATAGTACAAGTGGTCAATGGGCTATACCCAAAGTTCACAATGCTCACTTCAGGGTCACCGGTACCAGAAGCTCCAGCTGTAATACCTCGAGCTTGCGGGCCGTCAATTGCGAAACCACCTCCATCATTAGCCGCACGGTCATACACCATTATTTTATCAAGAGCTAAATGAGTTTTTTCACCTGTTCCCTTTCTTATACCAGTAAATCTGAGTTTGATGCTACCGCTGTAAGAGCTAAGGTCTACACGGTGAAACTTCCAATCGTCCATTTCTTTGGTCTGTTGCCCGTTTCCATTAATCGTACTAATGGTATTCCAAACGTCAACTGGCTCGGTGCCTAATGAAACTTCTACCAGTAGCTTATCGATATTAGCACCATACATGTGGTAGTAGAAATCTAAAGTGGCATTATGGCTAGTGCCCATTGTGCTTAAGTCAAGACAAAGTGTTCTTAAATAGGTACTCAAACCTCCAGAAGTATTGTTTGACTGAGTATATATGTATTTTCCAGCGTAGTGATATCCTCTAAAAGGACCGGTGTTTCTTTCTGTGGTCATTTCTTCAGCAACTTGCCATTTGAAATTTGGATTGAGACCATCATCAAAACGCCAGTTTGTATTTCCTAAAACTTGACCGCCCACAGTAGCATTTTCAAAATCCTCAATAAAAGGGAAGGTTGTGATTGGAAGGGTGTACTCCAAATCGTCACCGCTTGCAGTATCATTCGCATTATCAGTATCTCCAGTAAGGGCGCTATACGCAGTGATTTTATAAACTCCTGGTGTTGTGAAATTTAGCGCAGTTGTAAATGCATAGGTGGCTGTGTCACCCAATAAAAGTGCTGGGCTAAAAGTGGCTGTTTCCGTTACAGGAGTACCACCATTTACCTGATAGCGAACAGGTAAGGAAGATAAAGGAGTACAACCATTATTGCGAACCACTATTTCTACAGGCTGAGATGCGAAATCGCAATAGCCGTTTTTGGGCTCAGGGTTGGATACAACCTCCGCGTCTAAAGGGTCAGGAGTAAAGATGCGAAGATCATCAATGGCAAGGTCACCTCTTTTTAAAGTATAGGGTTGTCCCGGAATAGGCCTAACTCTAAACTTTATATTGATATATTTTCCAACAAATGAATCCAAAGAGAAAACAGCACGTTGCCAAGGCTCGGTGGATGATTTTTGATGCTCACCAACTACATCATGATATCTGGATATAACATCACCTGGAATTGAAACAATACCTTGACCAGTGTCAACATCAATAATTAGCTCACCTATTTCTGAACCAAACATGTGGTAGTAAAACTCAAAACCTAAACAACCTGTTTGATTGGTAAGGTCAAAACAGGGAGTGGTTAATTGAGCCGCTCCTTGATTGGCTATACCATTAGTTTCTACATATAAGTACTTTCCATTGGCTGTACCACTTGTGTGGTCAGCGCTTGGTCCGGTGTATAAAGAAGGAGTACCTCCTTTATTTACTGCCCAGCCATATTCATCACCAGCATAGTTTCGATCCCAATAATCGTTAGTTGGAATTGTACCCGAAACATTAGCGGTAGTTTGTGCTACCCATTCAGGGCCTTCAAAATCTTCGTTCCAAGGAAAGTTTCTAACCACGAAAGGTGCGGTTCCGCAATTTGGTGTACCACATTTTCCAGGTAATCCTTTTTCTATAAAGAAATTGTAAAAGCCATTTCCATTGTAGGTCAGATCAGGCATTCTAGTTTCGTTAGGAGGACAGCTTTGATCAATGGCCAGCATATACCAATCTACTATATCACCTACAGCTAGATTCTGGAAAAGTCCGCGGTACTCAGGTCCTGCTCCTACTAAATTCAATGTGAAAGTATCTAAGGTACCTCCGTTAACTTTATAAATTACATAGACACTATCTACACCTGTGTCGTAAGACTTAGCGTTGTCTGTAACTCTTGCAGCTACAGGGTAGTTAGTTGATGCAAGTTCAGCTTGGCCACCTTCCGGATTTGGTGTATAGCAATTTGGTCCGCCAGGAAAAGGAGCTGGGGTAAAAGCAAAGGTTATTTTTGGAGGGTTAAGTTCACATGGTGCACCTGTTACCAATATATCATCAACAAACCAACCTGCAGCGTAATCAGTGGTAACACCATTAATCGGTAATCCAAATTGAGCTTTGAATCTAATCATAATGCTATCGTAGCCGGTGTTAGTTGCCAGATTAGAAAGAACTCCTGATAGGTCGTAAGTTTCTTTTTGCCACCAGCTTGGTAATGGTGTAGCGTAGCTATTGGTGGATGCCCATATATCGTTAAGGTTGAGATATGAGATTTGGTTGAAGTAGGCCACTTTTGATCCTACATCACCATAGTTGGGAGATCCACCTTGATAGGTTGCGGCCAAGGGTAGAGTGGCCCAAGTTTGTCCACCATCAATGGTATAATCTAATGAGGCCTGATTAGCAGACCACAACTTAGCAATATGCCAATAACTGAAACTAATGTAGGGTTTACCTGTAGCATCAATGGTGTCTGTTTGCATATAGACGGTGTGCCCTGCAAGCTTTCCCTTTACGTGGAATGAGTTATTACTGTTGTATCCAAAGGTGTCAATCACGGCCCACTTTGGAGGCGTACCTGTAGTACCTAAAATAGAAACACCTTGATGAATTTGAGTGGCACCAGTATCAGTGGGCAAGTTTTCAAAGGTGTTAAAGTATAGGGTGTCTTTTTGTGCTGAAGCAGCAAATGCAAAAAGGGAAATTGAAAAAAGGAGTAAGAACTTCCTCATATCGGTGAAATTAAATTGAGTTATAACTACGCTAGACCCACAAAGATAAAAAGTCATAGCAATTATCAGCCTACTATTTATTAAGAGTAGCTTGTGGTTATTTTACGTTTAGCTTTAAAAGAGTCTGATTGTTGAGTTTTATAAGGAGTGTGTCATCTTTTGTAACGGCACCAACACCTGCGGGAGTCCCGGTAAAAATTAAGTCGCCAATTTTAAGTGTGAAGTATTGAGACACATACGCTATCAACTTATTTATCGAGAAGGTCATGTCTTTTGGATGACCCGTTTGGCAGCGGATTTCGTTTTTATCTAATGTAAATTCCGCTTCATCCAGATTGCCGACATCACTAAGCTTTACAAACTTGCCAATTGCGGCAGAGCCATCAAAAGCTTTTGCTTTTTCCCATGGAAGCCCTTTTTCTTTTAGCTGTTGCTGAAGATCTCTTGCGGTAAAATCAATACCAACGCTCACTTCATCATAATACTTATGCGCAAATTTTTCCTGTATGTTTTTACCAATCTTATTGATGCGGACCACCAATTCAGCCTCATAATGCACATCATTGGTAAAGTCAGGGATAAAAAAAGGATTGCGCTTTGGCAGAATAGCCGTTTCAGGCTTTAAGAAAATAACAGGCTCAGTGGGCACCTCATTTTTTAGTTCCTTGGCGTGATCTGCGTAATTACGACCTACACAAATTATCTTCATGACTGTAGCTTACTCAGTTTAATTTCAGTTAATACCTTTTTAGTATAAAGCGGAAAATCTGCATTTTGCATCCAGCCGTAGTAGCCCGGGTTTTCATCAAATACTTCTGCCACCGGGCGGTTTCTGTATTTACCAAAACTAAAGCAGGGAACGTCATCTTCATTAAGGATAATAAAACCGGCAAAGTCTACCGCTCTAAAACGGTTGCTAAAGTCAGCCAGCATTTCGATGTCATTTTCCAAATCATCATAGCGGTCAAGCTGAGCTTTCAGGATTTCATAAGTTGCCAAAGTATCCGCTTCAGCAGTGTGAGCGTCAGTTAAATCTTTGCCACAGTAAAACTTGTAAGCAGCACTTAGCGTACGTTGTTCTTTTTTGTGAAAGATGTTTTGAACGTCAACGGCTCTGCGCTTGCTAAGGTCAAAGTCAATTCCTGCG
>JAUHWX010000112.1 GCA_030427285.1 Bacteroidia bacterium | reverse complement strand
TCATTATACTGTGAAAAATCAGCTATTCCACCGGTTGGAAAATCAGGCAGGAGCTCAAAACTGCGGCCCCGCAAAATCTTAATAGAGGCATCTATCAACTCATTAAAATTATGCGGAAGCAAACGTGTAGAAAGACCTACAGCAATACCTTCTACCCCTTGGGCTAGGAGCAATGGAAATTTTACAGGAAGATGAACAGGCTCCTTAGCTCTTCCATCGTAGCTGGCTTGCCACTCGGTAACCTTTGGGCTAAACCCTACCTCAAGCGCAAACTTGGTGAGGCGCGACTCGATATATCGAGGTGCAGCGGCACGGTCACCAGTCAAAATATTACCCCAGTTTCCCTGGGTATCAATCATTAAATCTTTTTGTCCCAAAGCTACGAGAGCATCACCTATAGAAGCATCTCCATGAGGGTGAAAACGCATAGTTTGTCCAATCACATTAGCTACTTTGTGATAACGACCATCGTCCATCTCGCGCATGGCATGCATAATTCTGCGCTGCACGGGTTTTAGCCCATCATCTAGTGCTGGCACCGCTCTTTCCAGTATTACATACGATGCATAATCAAGGAAGTAATCTTCATACATCCCCGATACACTGGTGACTGTAACTTTTTCGTTGTCCTGATTTTCTGGTTCTAAAGCGTTGTTTTCTTCTTCCATTATTGACTTTGGCGATTTGTAACCAATACTCTGTCCAATGACCTTTTTAAATCTCTCACTTCTCTTCGTCTCAAGTAGCTAATGCTGATCCTTTGTTTTTTAGGAGAACCATCCTTACTATTAATAAATACAATAAGCTTTCGGCTAAATGGGTAGGACTTTATTTTGTAGGATGCTAGTTTTCTTTTTGGAAACTCAACATGTGTAAAAAATCGTTTTCCCAAAAATTTCAGGTTTGGCTCGCTTGCTGTAAAGTTCAAAACCTCTCCATCACTATCATAAATAAACTGCGGCTTACCTCGATAAATCAAAAATAAGATGACTATAAAAGCGAATGGGCCAAGCTTCACGAAGCTCCCCCATGATCCATCAATGTTTATCATTAGTATATCAAAAGCAAAAGCCATTATACACATTAGGTATACAAACTTTAATACTTTGCTCCAAGAGGTAGAATTTAGTCTCATAATTATCCAGCTACCCCCTCTTCTTCAATTAAATCTTTTTCAATGCGCAGATTGTTGATAATAAACTTCTGCCTATCAGGTGTGTTTTTTCCCATATAAAACTCCAGTAGTTGCGCAATAGTTGCATCCTTACTAAGCATTACAGGGTCAAGTCGAATATCTTCACCAATGAAGTATTTAAACTCATCAGGTGAAATTTCACCTAATCCTTTAAACCGTGTAATCTCTGCCTTAGCTCCACATTTCTCTAAAGCTTCCCTACGTTCGTCTTCGCTATAGCAATAGTGTGTTTCCTTTTTATTTCGAACTCTGAAGAGGGGTGTTTGCAAAATATAGAGGTGCCCCTCCTTTACCAACTCAGGAAAGAACTGGAGGAAGAAAGTAATCAGCAAAAGGCGGATGTGCATACCATCTACATCGGCATCAGTAGCTATCACCACATTATTGTAACGTAAATCCTCAAGCCCGTCCTCAATATTTAAAGCAGCCTGAAGGAGGTTAAACTCCTCGTTTTCGTACACCACCTTTTTGGTAAGGTTGTAGCAGTTGAGCGGTTTTCCTTTAAGACTAAAAACGGCCTGAGTATTTACATCTCGTGATTTGGTGATTGATCCTGAAGCCGAGTCACCCTCGGTAATAAACAAAGTTGTTTCAAGCCTGCGCTCATGTTTCAAATCATTATAATGAGCACGGCAGTCTCTCAGTTTTCTATTGTGAAGACTGGCTTTTTTAGCACGATCGCGCGCCAATTTTTTAATTCCACTAAGCTCCTTGCGTTCCTTTTCGGCACGGAGTATTTTCTTATAAATAACCTCAGCAATTTCCTCATTTCTATGAAGAAAGTTGTCAAGTTTATTTTTCATAAAGTCATTGATGAAAGTGCGAACGGTAGGTCCATCTGGCCCCATGTCATTTGAGCCCAGCTTGGTTTTTGTTTGAGATTCAAACACAGGCTCTATAACCTTCACACTTATAGCCGCCACTACGCTCTGGCGAATATCAGAAGGATCAAAGTTCTTATTGTAAAAATCACGGAAGGTTTTTACCAAAGCCTCCCGAAACGCGGTTTGATGGGTACCTCCCTGGGTAGTATGCTGTCCATTTACAAATGAATAGTATTGTTCACTTTGACTTTTATCGCTATGAGTAAGGGCTATTTCGATGTCATCATCAATAAGATGAATTATATCGTGCATAACGGGCCCGTCAAGGTTATCAGCTAATAAATCCTTCAGACCGTTTTCTGAATAAAACTTTTCACCGTTAAACATTATGGTCAAACCCGGATTGAGGTAAGCATAGTTCCACAACATTTTTTCGATGTACTGATTTACAAAACGATAGTTCTTAAAAACAGTATTATCCGGCTTAAAGGTGATTTTGGTTCCTTTGCGTAAAGTGGTTTCCTTGATCTCTTCTTCGGCTACTAAATTGCCTTTTTCAAAAGTGGCTATTTTGGTTTTGCCATCACGTATAGCTTGCACGGTAAAGTAATCTGAAAGAGCATTTACCGCCTTGGCTCCTACACCATTAAGACCAACGGACTTTTTAAAAGCTTTGCTGTCGTATTTGGCTCCGGTGTTGATTTTTGAAACTACATCAATCATTTTTCCGAGCGGGATTCCACGACCATAATCACGAACTACTACTTGACCATCTTTAATAGAAATTTCGATGGTTTTACCAGCTCCCATCACAAATTCATCCACGCAGTTGTCGAGAACCTCTTTAAGCAGGATGTAAATTCCATCATCATGTGAGCTACCGTCACCCAGCTTTCCTATGTACATTCCGGGTCTTAGCCTGATATGTTCTTTCCAGTCTAGCGACCGTATATTGTCTTCTGTATAATCTGCTTGCGCCATAGTAGGGTCTTTCTACAAAAAAGTAAAGGCTAAAAATAGAAAATATGCTAAAACCCTTGAAGCATAAGGGCTGGCACTTATAAACAGGTTTTGAACGGATGGGAAAAGTAAAAAAGGTTAAAGGTTAAATTTATACGTTCAAGGTCATCTCAAATAACTTCAAACTTTAGCTTTCCTAAAATATCATTACCTATTTATCCTCTTGTGTTCCAGTGCAAGGTTATTATAAAAGGCTCCATATTTATTCTCTGTAAGCACAAAAGTTGGAACAGTATCTCCTTCTTGCTCGTAATAAGCGTGACCACTTTCCCCTTCTGGGAGCAGGTATATGGAGTCAATTTTAGAAAACAGCTTTGCTACCGATTTATGGAGTATCCAGAATTGTTCGGTTGCCGTTACACTATCCTTTTTTAAATAATTGGCGTAGAGATTTACAAAAATCACGCTATCCGAATAAAGATAACTTTCAAAAACATTGCTATCAATTTTTCTAGTAAGCCAATATTCATCCTTCGAAATTTCCAATTGATATTTATCTACTGGATGATCAAAGCCGGAATTGTAGGGCAAATAACCCGAAAAATGTCTTTCGGCATAAGATAAATTAGTCGGCTGGCTCTCTAATGAATCCGCGGCTTTAAGAATTTCATCAAAGTTTTGGTCTATAGGCAGGCCCCATAAATAGGGTTTTAACACATCTGGTAAGCTTACTTGGCTAAAGCTCCCTAACAAACAAAAAGCAATGAATAATATGGCAACATTTCTCCCCATTTTTACTTGACTAAAAAGAGTTGACTCCAAATCACCAATGCCAAAAGCTAGCTCAGATATCGGCTAACCTTATAACTTTTAACATATAACCGACTCCAACTTTTAACCGTTCACTCCTAAACGTTAAAACGGAAATGCATCACATCTCCATCTTGCACCACGTATTCTTTTCCTTCTACAGAAAGCTTACCGGCATCGCGTGCTTTTGACTCTGAGCCATAGTGGGCGTAATCTTCGTAACCAATTACCTCAGCACGAATAAAACCTTTTTCAAAATCTGTATGAATAACACCAGCTGCTTGTGGCGCTGTAAATCCTTTTTTAATAGTCCAAGCTCTAACTTCTTTTACACCAGCCGTAAAGTAGGTTTGAAGTTCTAAAAGATCATAAGCAGCACGAATAACCTTATTTACACCAGCTTCCTCCAAGCCAAGGTCTTCCAAAAACATTTGACGCTCTTCGTAGCTTTCCAACTCTGAAATATCAGCCTCGGTGGCAGCAGCAAGGTATATTACTTCAGCCCCTTCCTCTCCTGCCATTTCCTTCACTTTTTCCACCCATTCATTACCATCTTTGGCAGCAGCCTCATCTACATTGCATAAATAAAGAATTGGCTTATCGGTAAGAAATTGGCTTTCTTTGATTAGTTCAGCCTCATCATCATTGCGTTCAAAACTACGAACGCTTTTACCCTGCTCAAGGTGGTTTTTCAACCTATCTAAAAGATCAACAATTACTTGCTCAGATTTATTTCCGGTACGGGCGGCCTTGCGATGCTTGTCTACTCTTTTCTCCAGAGTTTCCAAATCTTTTAGCTGAAGTTCAAAATCTATAGTTTCCTTATCTCGAAGCGGATTGATTGAACCATCCACATGGGTAATGTTGTCGTTTTCAAAACAGCGCAACACATGTATAATGGCATTACACTCACGGATGTTTCCAAGAAACTTGTTTCCCAGACCTTCGCCTTTACTGGCTCCCTTTACCAATCCTGCAATATCCACAATCTCCACGGTAGCGGGAATCACTCGCTCCGGATTCACCAGTTCTTCCAACTTATTAAGGCGGCTATCCGGCACGGTAACCATCCCCACATTTGGCTCGATAGTACAAAACGGAAAGTTAGCCGACTGTGCCTTGGCGTTTGATAAACAGTTGAAAAGAGTGGATTTACCCACGTTTGGCAATCCTACAATACCACACTTCATGCGCTTGATTTTTTAAGGCCGCAAAGGTAATGCGATTTTTGATGAAAAACAGGCTTGAAAAAAGGTGTTTGGTCAATATTGGATAGAAAATAAACGACCACCTTAACTTCTAATAGGTTTTTCCTGAGTGACATTTCAATAGGACAAACCTCCGTTAACTAAATTATTTGGTGAACTGAGTAAAACCAGCACTGCAGCTTAAAATTAACTTCAAATAACACTATCCTTCTCATTTTCTGAACCCCAAATCATTATAATTACAACACTCAGTTGAACTAAAATATAGCTATCCTAAATACACATCATTTATCAAAGGTCCTTTCACTAAAAAAAAGTTTTTTTTCCAACTGAAAAATCTAATTTCCCTGCCTCGAACAAAAACTAAACTCTACTAATGAAAGCCATTGCCAAACAAGTTTGCTGGTCATTTTACCTACTTGGCCTCCTATTGCTTCTACTCGGATTATTCGGAAACTTCACCGCAAGCCTTACCTTAATTACAAGTGGGATTACCTTCCTCTTTTTTCCATGGGCAATTTGCATCATCTACATTTTTAATATGGAAGGTGACCGGCTATTGTGGGCTGTTGCTATAGTGTGCGCTAATTTTTTTGCGATACCATTTTTTTTTACTAAAAAAAGATTACCAACGGATGGTGACACACTAAGTATGTTCCTCATATTTAGATGCACTCACAGAGTAGCAATGGTTTAGATAAACAGCCTATATTTATTGCCCATCAAAAAAGGCTTAGCTCTTTCCTCCATGAAAAAGTCACTACTCTCTTTTGTAAGTTTTTTGCTAATCAATATTTTAAGCGCCCAAACAGCTACCTTTAAGAGTAATCTTGAAAATGCAATTAGCGAAAGTTCAGGTCTTATTTATTTAAACCATAGGATTATTACACATAATGATTCTGGTGGAAAAGCTGCTCTATACGAAGTAGACTCTATAAACGGGCAGATAGTAAGAACCGTATATGTGGGAAATACTTCCAATGTGGACTGGGAAGATATTTGCCACGATCAAAGCTACATCTACATTGGAGACATTGGAAACAACGATGGGTCACGAACAAATCTTAGAATTTATCGCATTGCAATTGCTGATTACTTAAACACGCCAAATGACACGGTGATGGCTGACACTATAAGCTATAGCTACGCTAATCAAACCAATTTTTCTCCTGGTAATATGGCTACCAATTTTGATGCTGAATCCCTGATATCCATTGGAGATTCACTTTACATTTTTACCAAAAACTGGAAAAATAGCTGGTCAAACGTTTACGCCATTTCCAATAAGCCCGGAACTTATCAAATTGACAAAAAGGACAGCCTGGACGTAAAAGGTTTTATTACGGGTGCCAACTATAATACTATGGACAGTGTCCTGACTTTAGTGGGGTATAATATAATTCTTGCACCGTTTGTGGTAAATGTTACAGGTTTTGGCTCTGGACTTTTTTCACAGGGCACTATTGTAAAAAAGGGATTGAAACTCGGCTCCTCAGCCTCGGGTCAGGTAGAAAGCATATGTCATATTAGTGGTAAGCAATATTACATTAGCTCCGAAGCAGCATTGGGTAAAAGTGCCGCTCTTTTTAATCTTGATATGAGTAATAATATGAGCCTTTCCAATGTATCTAAGAAAGAAGTAATGCCCTACCCAAATCCTGTTTCCAACATATTACAAATTGGCGATGCTGAAACAGTGCTATCGGAAATTTACAATCAAAGCGGGATGCTTGTATTAAAATCTGATAAGCATAAAGTTGACATATCAACATTAACAGAAGGCACTTATATTCTTATTACTCATACCATTGATGGCCAGGTTTCCACAAATAAAATAACCGTCAGGTAAAACTACCCTCCATTCTGGCATTTTTCATGCTAAAACCGGCATAAAGTATCCTTTCTCCTATTCAACTCCTTAGCATCACCAATTGAGTAACAGCTATGGCTCAACTATTATTTGCTTTTATTTACTCAAATACCGACTAGCACTAACCCCTCCCAACTATTGCTCCTTGAAGTTTGATTGATTTTGCGAGCGCCTCACATATCAATAAGTCGCTTAGTGTGCATGCTAAGTGCTTACTGTTTTTAGTATCACTTATACTCATCTTTGGCCTCCACATAAAAATGACTATTATGAAAACGAGCAAAAAAATCTGTCTTCTTATCCTACCATTATTAGCATTATTGTTCAGCAGTTGTGAAAAAGATATGGATAATAAAGTGACCCTTTCAAACTCCAACAATACTATTGCTGAGATCGAAAGCTTTTTAACCAGCAATGCGCCTATTAAACAAACTTTTCAACTTAATGCAGCTTCTTACAACACAATTAGAGGCGCAAAAGGAACATCTATTACTATACCTTCTAATGCCTTTGTTGATGCAAATGGAAACCCCGTAAGCGGAAGTTTCACTTTTGAACTTCAAGAAATATTCTCTCCGGCTGATATGATTTTCACGGGAAAAATGACGTCTTCAGGTGGACGAACCCTAGCTAGCGGTGGAGAAATGTATATCAACGCAAGTCAAGGCGGAAACGACCTTCAATTGGCATCAGGACAATCACTTGATATTTCAGTTCCCACTTGCAGTTATGACAGTCAAATGGATCTTTTTGTAGGTAATGGTCAAAACGATGATAACTTCGACTGGGTTCCAGAAACGAATAGCCTCGTATATCCATGTCAAGACTCCTTAAACCCCTGCAAAACAAACTATTGCTTTAACATTTCTGACTTATTTAACTGGATCAATTGTGATTATTTCTACAATGATCCCCGACCACTTACCGAAGTTGAAATTCAGGTTCCGTCAGGATATGATAATCAAAACACTCAGGTATATACTTACATTCCTTCCATTAGTTCGGTTACCAGCACTAGTTTCCAAAACGGATCATTTTGGATAAAGAGTGGATATAGGCTTCCTGTAGGTTTGGCCGTAACATTTGTGGGACTACACAGTAATGGTACAGATCTTCACTATTCCATTCAAAATGCCATTATTGTCAATAATCACGTAGAAGTGCTTTCTTTTCAAAAGGTTACCGCTGCTCAATTAACTAAACTTTTGAAAAATCTATAAGAAAAGAAACCCCACTAACCGCTGAGTTAGTGGGGCTTTATACTTTACTGAATTACATCTATTTTAAAATACAGATAATTGTAACCTTCGCCATTTCTCCAATTTTAAATTGTCCAGCACTGGCATTTATACCAAGTTCAAAGTCGAAACGATTCACTTCAAATGAACCTTCTACTATGGTATATCCATTAATCAAATTTTTCTTTAAAGGTATCTTTACCATTTTGGTTATCCCATGAAGTCTTAGATTTCCTTCAGCTAAATACCCGCCTGTAACTTTCGTTATCTTATCCGATACAAAGCAAATTTGAGGGTACTTCTCAACATTAAAAAAATCTTCACCCTTAAGGTGACTATCTCTACTTTCAATGCCTGTTGAAATAGTTTTCGGGTCTATACAAACGTCTATTTTACCCAAGCCCAAATCCACCTCTCCCTGCATTCCTCCAATCACTCCATTTACAATGCTTATCTTGAATTTTGAGATTTCAAAACTCACTTTTGACAAATCTGTATCTACACTTTGGGCCCCACCGTACCATGACGTGAAAACCATAATTATTGCTAACAAATGCCTCATTCTTATGCTATCTATTATCACCCTAAGTTTACTCGAAATCTGCGGGCTTACATGTATTTTAAAATTATTTCTTCCGACCTTGGCCTCTTAATAGACAATACTACCAGCCGCAATGGCTAAGAATATTTTCCAAAAAATAATAAACAAACTATCCAAACAGCCTGCGTTCTCAGTTAGCCTGGAATCGCTAATTAGTCAATATCGAGAGTTTTCTGACTATGAGGTGGATGTAACAGTGGTTGGGGCCCAAAAAATTCACATCCCACAAATGCTACCATCAGAACCTCCAGAAGGTATTGATTATGTATTTGAAGCCACCGGATATTTTACAAAAGATAAAAATCCACAATATTGCACGATACCCACAGAATGGCGAAATGTAAACAACTATTGCCACTGGACGCTCACTGAAATTCCACTTATGGCCCTTGCCCTAGAAAGCTCAGCACCAAAAGTGGTTTTGCCGGAGGCACTATTAAATGGTCACCTTTCTTTTCAAAAACGTTGGCTGGATATTTTGCACCAAGCTTACCCGGAAAAAGAAATTTTAACTCTTTCAGACAATATCGACAAGCTCGATGGGATACTGCCGGTAAATCAGGATACTTCTACCGCACGCCACCTTATTGGCAAGTGTGAATACACATGGTATCACAGAGGCAGAGCTACTCCTTACACGCTAGGTTTGATGGAAAAAATAAAACCCTTGTTTAAATCTCGCTATAGATTTGAAGGAGAAAAAGTTTATATCAATAGAGCAAATAGCCGAAGGCTTTCAAACGAGAAAGATGTTCAGGATTTTGTGAGGAATGAAGGTTTTAAAATCATAAGCCTTGAAGATTTTTCGCTTGATGATCAAGTAGCAATTTTTAGCCAGGCCTCTATTATTATGGGGTTTCATGGTGCCGGCCTTTGCAATATGGTATTTAGCTCACCACAACAAAAAATTATAGAAATTGTGGATGCAGATTGTGTGTACCCAGCCTATAAAGACGGGCTTGTTATCCCAGGAAAAAAAGCTACACGCACACATTTTCATATGATCGCTCACATGAAAGGACTTCACTATTCTGTGATCGAGTCCAATGAATATGTATTGAGTATTCAAAAACTTGAAGGTGTACTTCGCCTTCTGGATAAAACAAAATAGGCCGGAAATTTCCGGCCTATTTTGTTTTATATCAATTCTGCAACTCTAAACCACAGCCCCCACCGGGTGAAGTATTCGATCTCGTATTTCAGAGCAGTGCAGCGGACGAACCAAAATATCTAGCTCACTGAGCACCTGTGAAACGCCCAAAAGCATCTTCACATCTACCTCATGGTTAAGTTCCCATTTTACTGTTTCATACCAGGCACGAGCATCTTCTGTCTGCAAATGATACTCTTTTGCAATTACTTCGGCAGCATCGGGATTTGCTTTTAGTTCTTCAGTGTGCTTTGCAACTATTGTAAGTACTGCATCTACCAAGGCCTCGTTATCTTTTAAAAAATCTTTGCGCACCACAATTACAAAACTCGGCCATGGCGTAGGGCAATGATCTATAATTTTGAACTCACCACAATCGACCAAAGGCTTCGTAGTATACTTTTCCCAAAGAAAAAGCTGTTCAGGGTTTTCCTTTAATGAATGGCGAGCACCATCCAAATTTTGCACCAGATTAAAGTCATCATGCCCTAGCTCAATACCTTTATTTCTACCATAAACATAGGCCATTAGGTGCGAACCTGAATTGTAGCGACTAATGGCAAAAGGCTTGTTTGCCAATTCGGACGCATCTTTAATACTTGCCTTAGCAGAGGTGTGAACCCCCCAATTAAGCGGTGATTGCACGTAGGTAGATACGATTCGTGAAGGATTTCCCCCAACAATTTCAGTGATGGCACCTTCTGTAAGCATCATAGCAAGGTCAATATTGCCTTCTCGCAGATCTTTTGCCATTGCACCCGTTCCTCCAGGAGCATTTTCCCATTGCACATCTATACCTGCACTTTCAAAGTCTCCACTTCTTAATGCCAGCTGCCAT
>JAUHWX010000328.1 GCA_030427285.1 Bacteroidia bacterium | reverse complement strand
AATAGCTACTATTTTTTTTACAGAAGTAGTATTTGCATCGATGCCATTCTTCTCTGCATAATCCAGCAAATAGGGAATAAAAGAAGGTACTGCAATGAGCACGGTAGGTTTGTATTTTAAAATACTCCGCCACTGCATATATGGAACTCCTGGGCCCGTACGCACCATTCCAGAACCGAGAGCTCGAACGCCCATTTGATAAGCCAGCCCCGCCATAAACTGCTTGTCAATGGTGGTCATTAGCTGAAAAATATCTTTGGAAGTACAGCCTGCAATTTCTAGTGAGCCTTTCTCATTTTGCGCCAAGCGCTGTAAGTCTTTTTCAGAAAGGTAATAGGAAACCGGATCGCCCAATGTTCCTGAGGTAGCGGAGTAGTCGCGAATTTCACCTTGGGGAATTGCCAAAAAGTCTTCATTTCTTTCTGCCAAATCATCCTTTGAGGTAAATGGAAATTGAGTGATATCCGCCACCGTAGAAACCTCTCCTTTCAAATCTTTATAAAATGGCGAATGCTTCTTGAGGTAATCTACATGCGCTGCCAACTGAACTGCCCAATACGCATTTCGCTTTTCTGAATCTATCTCAATCTCTTTCACTTCGTGGCTAATTTTGTTCTTCCGCTTCCTGAAGTTTGTCTTTTATTGTTTTGCGCTCAGCCAATGAAGCCACTTTTTTGGTTAAAGCTTCACGGTAATTTTTGCTGGCGCGCTCGTACATTTCCTTTTCGGAAAAATAGTTTCCAAGTAATTCATACGTCAGGTAACTATTAGGATTAGACGCCTTAAACTGCGCTATCTCCTCTTCGCTCAACTCCAAATCTATTCCCACCAAAGTATAATCGGTAATGGCTTCTTTCACTTTTTTGAAATACAAAAAGCGCTGATATTTTTCGGATTTTAAAAATGGATCGGCTGCAACTGTTAGAGAATCATCATAAACTGCTATACCCGATTGCGCCACTTTTGGTGCTTTCGCAAAAACGGAATCCAAATCATAACACACAAAAGCACCCAATTGATAAGGAGCAGCCGAAACCCACATGCGCTTTGTTTTCGGTTGAAAAATCACACCATGATGTGCTATAAGTTGATTCATGCTGATGGTATTTGAAAAACCCCAATCTTCATCATTAAGCCCGCGCTGATCACGAAGAATCTTGGCTGCATCAAACACATCAATAGGATAATTTTTATCCAGTAATTCGTTCATCCTCGCCAAGCGTTCCTTAGAGTCAGTTTCCTGTAAGTTTTGAATATTGGCGGGGTCATTAGCAAAAACATCACTTTGGTAATGATTGGAACAACTCATGTGCGATGAAGTGGTCTCGTACAAACCAATGGTATCTGTAGACTTCTCAATAATGGCGGCTCTATTTTCCTTTCCCGATCCGATAAGCAAAGCCTCAGAAACGAAAGTTTCATTTCTCTTTGCAATAGCGTAGGCTTCGTCAATAGTCGAGGCATATTGAAGAATTTCACGAGCCAATAATGAGATGGGCATTTTTGCCCCACTCGGAATAGAAGACTTGGAAGCGTTCAGCGTTACCGTCAATCCTTCTGCATTCATCCCCGAAACAACGCCCATAAGCCCGGCCCAGGAAAAGCTTGCATACGCATATCCACTATCGGGACGCATAAAGGTCATCAGCTTATCGCGAGAAAAATCATCTCCCATATAGAAGTCGAAATTACGGCCAATGAGCAATCCACCATCAGCACTACTGCTATCCCATACGGCAAAAGAAGTGCAACCTACCATGTTCAAATCTGTAAGTGCGTGGCCAATATCGTGAGCAGCATGGTAGTTTAAGATGCGGTAATATTTTGGTGCAATCCAATCATATTTTTCTGAAAAGGATTTTGAAACTCCATAAATCTCGCGCTGGTATTCCATAGGAATGTACTCGTCCATATCCTTATTAAACCAACCCACGAAGTATTTCAAGAATTGCAACATTAGCGTTGAGGGAACCAATTTTTCAATCTGTGTCACAAAGTAGTCCTCCTGCTCTTCTATCTGCTTGGCTGCAAGTTTTCCATAAGTAGCGCCTCGACCAAAATCGTCACCATGCACATATATTTCCCAAATTCCATATTTATTCTGGCGGTACCAGCT
>JAUHWX010000111.1 GCA_030427285.1 Bacteroidia bacterium | reverse complement strand
ATTGTAAGTGTTGAAGAATTCCAAGCGCTGGGTCTTCGTCCATTTTTAGCAGAACGAATTATTAAGTACAGAAACAAAGGCGGGCAATTTTATAAAAAAGAAGACCTTCTTAATATATATGGTATGGATTCGGCTTGGTACAGTCAGGTGGCCCCTTATGTTAATATTGAAGAGGAGGAGCGAATAGAGTCTTTTTCCAAAAAGGAAAAGAAGCTCAATCTAAAACCGTTCAAAATCAATTCCGTTCCACAGGGCGAGCTGGAATCGTATAATATAAAGGAGTGGCAAGCCAAGCGAATAATCACCTTTAGGGAAAAGGTACATCCTTTTAAAACCAAAGAAGAGCTTTTTAAGGTTTATGGTTTTGATTCCTCCTTTGTAAAGGAGCTGCTGCCGTTTGTGGTAATTGATGAAGTGGAAGAGGAGAGCACTCCTGCAGAAATGGTTATAGTGGAAATCAATTCTGCTGATTCCTTGTCGCTACTTTCCATTAAGGGAATTGGTCCGGCATATTCAAAGCGTATTTTGGAGTATCGTGAAAAGCTGGGTGGCTTTTATGCCAAAGAGCAATTGCTGGAAGTGTATGGCATGGATGCCGAAAGGCTGGCGCAGGTTGAGGGTTGGATAACGATTGACAAAAACCAAATTGATAAACTGAACGTGAATACGGCAACCTTTAAAGAATTATTGCGCCATCCATACCTAGAGTATGAAATGGTAAAAAGCATTGCCAACTTTAGGGAGCAGGTGCGGCCGTTCAAAAATGTGGATGAACTGAAGAATTTGGAGTTTTTTAATGAGAAGAAGGTGGAGAGATTGAAGCCATATTTGAAAACGGAGTAGAAGGAAGAATAAGATATTTTACATTTTCTGCAAACAACTAAAAAGTAGAAGTACCTATATGTTTATTGATACTTCTCTTATTATTCAGTAAAATTGCAAAATATCTTAACCCACCATAATTTCCTGTAAGGGAAAAACGACAAACAATACTATATGGAACCAAATACAGATACCATGGAAAGCATTTCTTTTGGCATGACCGAAACCCAAAAAATGATAGCCGAAACGGTAAAAGATTTTTGTGCACAGCACATTACACCTAACATTATGGAGTGGGACGAAGCCCAGACTTTTCCCAAAGAAGTTTTTAAAAAATTAGGAGAATTAGGTTTGATGGGTGTTTTAGTGCCTGAAGAATACGGTGGTGCTGGCCTTACTTACACCGAGTATGTTACCGCAATTACTGAGTTGAGCAGAGTTGACCCATCTATTGGTTTGTCAATGGCGGCTCATAATTCACTTTGTACCGGGCATATTCTTCAATTTGGAAATGAAGAACAGAAGAAAAAATATTTACCAAAATTAGCTACTGCTGAATGGATTGGTGCCTGGGGATTGACTGAAGCCAATACCGGATCTGACGCCATGCGCATGAAAGTTACTGCTAAAAAAGATGGCGATCACTGGGTATTAAATGGTGCCAAAAACTGGATTACTCATGGTATTTCCGGAGATGTGGCCGTTGTGCTGGCTCGTACTGGTGAGCTTTTGGATAGTCACGGTATTTCTGCGTTTATAGTTGAAAGAGGTACTCCTGGGTTTTCAGGTGGTAAAAAAGAAAACAAGCTGGGCATGCGTGCTTCAGAAACTGCTGAAATGATTTTTGATAATTGCCGTATTCCTGCCGAGAACCTTATTGGTGAAGAAGGTGATGGCTTTATCCAGGCTATGAAAGTTTTGGATGGAGGTAGAATATCCATCGCATCTCTTTCTTTGGGTAATGGTTTTGGAGCTTTGGATGCTGCTACAAAATACTCTAAGGAGCGCGAGCAGTTCGGTAAGCCAATCAGTCAGTTTCAAGCCATCGCTTTTAAATTGGCGGACATGGCAACCGAGCTTGAGGCTGCAGAATTGCTAACCTTAAAAGCTGCTGATATGAAGAATAAGGGCATGAAAGTTACCACAGAGGGTGCTATGGCAAAGCTTTATGCTTCAGAAGTGGCGGTGAGGGTTTGTAACGAGGCCGTACAGATTTTTGGAGGATACGGATTTACAAAAGACTTTCCTGTAGAAAAGTTTTACCGCGATGTAAAGCTTTGTACTATTGGTGAGGGAACCTCAGAAATCCAGAAATTGGTGATTTCTAATAATATTATGAAATAAATATCGGTGTGCTTGTATTGGTAATTAAATTATTACGCATACATTTGCAGCCCTAAAAATTAAGAAGTTTTAACAATGCTTGTAGTTTCTGTAAAAGAAGGAGAATCAATTGAACGCGCACTTAAGCGCTACAAAAGAAAATTCGACCGCACTGGTACCATGCGTCAATTGCGTGGACGTCAGCAATTCAATAAGCCTTCTGTAGTAAGAAGGAAAGAGGTTTTGAAAGCCGCTTATATTCAAACCAAACGTCAGGACGAAGAATAGATTTCTCGTACTTTTAGGTTAACAATATTCATATTTAAAGCAAGGATTTGTAGATTTACATCTCCTTGCTTTTTTTATGTCTATAACTATCTTTTTGGATTATCTCCAAAGCCATAAGCGCTATTCAGCGCACACTATTACAGCTTATAAAAATGATCTGGGAGGTTTTCATGACTTTCTTCTTCAGTCTTATGAAATAGAAGAGGACTGGGGTGAAATTTCGCATCACATGATCCGTGAGTGGGTAGTTTCCTTAATGGAAGCTAATGTTTCTCCACGAAGCGTAAATCGAAAACTTTCGGCTGTAAAGAGCTTTTATAAATATTTATTGCGAGAAGGAAGGGTTGAGGCTAACCCTGCGCTTCGTGTGGTTGCTCCCAAGCAAAAGAAAAAGCTTTTGCGAGTTGCGTCTGAAGAAGATATGTCAGACCTTCTTAATGATGACCTTTTTCCTGATGATTATTGGGGGTTGACTCAACGTGCTATAATCACGACTTTTTATCATACAGGAATTCGTTTAAGTGAACTTATCAATATAAAAGTTAAGGATGTTGACTTTTCGCAATCAAAACTTACGGTGATTGGAAAAAGAAACAAGGAAAGAAGTGTTCCCTTGACCTCTAGTTTAAAGGAGGAGTTGGAGGCTTATCTTGTGTTGAGGGAGTCACAAGAAGATGGGGGTAGTTTAGATAATTTATTTCTATCTAAAAGAGGAAATAAGCTATACCCTAAGCTTGTTTATAATACCATTAATACATACCTTGGTTTAGTCTCCGATTTGGAAAAAAAGAGTCCTCATGTGTTGCGCCATTCTTTTGCTACACACATGTTAAATCGGGGAGCTGACTTGAATTCAATTAAGGAATTACTCGGGCATTCCAGCTTGTCAGCCACGCAGGTGTATACACATAATAGTATAGATCAATTAAAAAGTTTGTATAACCAAGCCCACCCGAGGGGCGATGATAAAAACTAATTAGTATGAAAGTACGAGTTCAGTCCGTAAACTTCACAGCCGATCAAAAGTTGATAAACTTTATTCAAGCTAAATTAGATAAGCTTGACCAGTTTCATGATCGAGTAATTGATGGAGAGGTATTTTTAAAAGTAGATAATAACCATAGTAAGCAGAATAAAATCTCAGAAATAAAACTCAATATTCCTGGTCATGAGCTAGTTGTAAAAAAGCAGTGCAAATCTTTTGAAGAGGCTGCGCAGTTGGGGGCTGATGCCCTTCGCAGGCAGCTTAGAAAGCACAAAGAAAAAGTAAATGCTATGGCTTCATAATTTTTTTTTCAGATCGCTTGCAGCGAATCAAAATTGTTTTACATTTGCAGTCCGTTTAAAAAAGCGGGCTGCTCTTGTTTTTATTGGAGTCAATGCCGATGTAGCTCAGTTGGCCAGAGCAGCTGATTTGTAATCAGCTGGTCGGGGGTTCGAATCCCTCCATCGGCTCATATATTTCCCATCAATTTTGATGGGAAATATTTTTAGGGGAGATACTCAAGCGGCCAACGAGGACAGACTGTAAATCTGTTGGTTTTACCTTCGCAGGTTCGAATCCTGCTCTCCCCACTTAAGCCAGGTTTGGTTTAAAGTGAGAAGCTGAAAATTGAAACTATATTCAATAATAAGCTTTTTAAATTTAATCAAACGTACCAGCGGGAGTAGCTCAGCTGGCTAGAGCATCAGCCTTCCAAGCTGAGGGTCGCGGGTTCGAATCCCGTTTCCCGCTCAACTTAAAATAAGAGAACTCGGGAAACTGAGTTCTCTTTATAGGGTTTTTTTCGTTGATTATTGATTTATCAAACCTTCTTTATTAGAGGGGGTAGGTAGGTTAATAATTTTTTGCAGTGAAAAAAGCCGATGTAGCTCAGGGGTAGAGCGTTTCCTTGGTAAGGAAGAGGTCAGGGGTTCAATTCCCCTCATTGGCTCTAAGTGAAAGACCACGGTGGTCTCGCTTTTATTAATAGATTATAATATAATTAAGTTTTTTAACCATGGCAAAAGAACAATTCAAAAGGGATAAGCCCCACTTGAACATCGGTACCATCGGACACGTTGACCACGGTAAGACCACTTTGACAGCGGCTATTACCACCGTACTAGCTAACGCTGGTCTTTCTGAGCTTCGTTCGTTCGACTCTATCGATAATGCTCCTGAAGAAAAAGAAAGGGGTATCACTATTAATACTTCTCACGTAGAGTATCAAACTGCTAACCGTCATTACGCTCACGTTGACTGTCCAGGTCACGCGGATTACGTTAAGAACATGGTTACTGGTGCTGCTCAAATGGACGGAGCTATTTTGGTAGTTGCTGCTACTGATGGTCCTATGCCACAAACTCGTGAGCACATCCTTCTTGGACGTCAGGTTGGAATTCCTCGTATTGTTGTATTCATGAACAAAGTGGATATGGTGGATGACGAAGAACTACTTGAGCTAGTTGAGATGGAAATCAGAGAATTGCTTTCTTTCTACGAATATGATGGTGACAACTCTCCGGTTATTCAAGGTTCAGCTTTGGGTGGTCTTAATGACGAGCCAAAATGGGTTGAGAAAATTATGGAACTAATGGCTGCAGTTGATGCTTGGATTGAAGAGCCTGAGCGTGATAACGAAAAGCCTTTCTTGATGCCTATTGAAGATGTATTCTCTATTACTGGTCGTGGTACTGTAGCTACTGGTCGTATCGAAACTGGTGTTGCAAATACCGGAGATCCTGTGGAGATTATCGGAATGGGTGAAGAGAAATTTACTTCAACTATCACAGGTGTGGAGATGTTCCGTAAGATCCTTGATCGCGGTGAAGCAGGAGATAACGTAGGTATCCTTCTTAGAGGTATTGAGAAAACGCAAATCTGCAGAGGAATGGTTATTTGTAAGCCAGGTTCTGTAACTCCTCACAAAAAGTTTAAAGCTGAGGTATATATTCTTAAGAAAGAAGAAGGTGGACGTCATACTCCATTTCATAACAAATACCGTCCACAGTTCTACATCCGTACAACTGATGTAACTGGTGAGATATATCTTCCAGAAGGAACTGAAATGGTAATGCCTGGTGATAACGTTTCTATTAACGTAGAACTTATTTCTCCAGTAGCTATCAGCAAGGGACTACGTTTCGCTATCCGCGAAGGTGGTAGAACTGTTGGTGCTGGTCAGGTGACTGAAATTACTGACTAAGACTAAGGTCTTAATAATAATAGGCTAGAAAAGGTGTTCCGATTTATCGGGATACCTTTCTGCCTAAATACGGGTGTAGCTCAGCTGGTAGAGCAGTGGTCTCCAAAACCGAAGGTCGTGAGTTCGATTCTTACCACCCGTGCTAAGGACAAAAAGAATGAGTAAAGTAAAAACTTATTTCCAGGAGTCGTACGAGGAGTTAGTACACAAAACTTCTTGGCCTACCTGGTCAGAATTGCAAAAGTCGGCAGTGTTGGTAGCTGTTGCATCGATAATTATTGCGTTGATAATTTTTGCAATGGATAAAGTTATCAGTACTGCATTAGAAGGATTCTATAATTTGTTCTAAACAACACTGGCACAAAATTAAGTATGAGCGACAGCGGGAAAAAATGGTATGTAGTTAGAGCTATTTCCGGACAGGAAAATAAGATAAAAGGCTACATCGAGGATGAAATCGAATTCCAGGGATTGAGCGATTACTATGGCCAAATATTAGTACCTACTGAAAAGGTATACCAAATACGCAACGGCAAGAAAGTAAGTAAGGAAAGAAATTACTTCCCTGGTTATATAATGATTGAAGCCAATCTTATTGGTGAGATGGTGCACACAATAAAAGGTGTGCAGGGTGTAATAGGTTTTCTTGGAGAAGTAAAAGGAGGAGATCCTGTTCCACTTCGTCAGTCTGAAGTTAATAGAATGCTTGGTAAGGTCGATGAGCTTACTGAAGTAGATGAGAAGATAAATATCCCTTTTATAGTTGGAGAAACTGTAAAAGTTATCGATGGTCCTTTTAATGGATTCAACGGTTCGATTGAAAAGATTAATGAAGAAAAGCGTAAGCTTGAGGTAATGGTTAAAATCTTCGGTCGAAAAACTCCTTTGGAGCTTAGCTATATGCAAGTTGAAAAGGAGGCTTAGTAAAGAATAGTATGTGAGCTATATAAAAGTCCGGTCTTGCTTCCACAGCCGGCAAATAGTTTAGACTTTTTAATAGAAAAATAACAAAATGGCTAAAGAAGTAAGCGCTTTAATTAAGCTTCAGGTAAGAGGCGGTGCTGCTAATCCTGCTCCTCCCGTAGGACCTGCATTGGGTGCGAAGGGTGTGAATATCATGGAGTTTTGCAAGCAGTTTAATGCTCGTACTCAAGATAAGCAAGGTAAAGTACTACCGGTAGTTATCACCGTATACGCTGATAAATCTTTTGATTTTGTAATCAAAACTCCTCCTGCTGCTGTACAGCTAATGGAGGCGGCAAAAATAAAAAAAGGTTCTCCTCAGAGTAACCTTCAAAAGGTAGGAAAAGTTACTTGGGAACAGGTAAAGGCAATTGCCGAGGACAAAATGAGTGACCTCAATGCATTTACTCCAGAGTCAGCGATGAGGATGGTTGCGGGTACTGCTCGTAGCATGGGGTTGAATGTTACTGGACAAAAACCATTTTAATCATAAAGATTTAAGAAATGGCAGCAATAAGCAAAAAGAGAAAAGAAGCACTAAGCAAGCTAGATGTAAATAAACTTTACTCTCTAGAGGATGCCAGTGCCCTTGTAAAAGACATTAATACTACCAAGTTTGATGCTTCAGTAGATGTAGCAGTAAGATTGGGAGTTGATCCTCGTAAGGCAAACCAAATGGTGCGTGGTGTAGTAACACTACCTCACGGTACTGGTAAAGACGTAAAAGTATTGGCACTTGTTACTCCTGACAAAGAGCAGGAAGCAAAAGATGCAGGTGCTGATTACGCAGGTTTGGATGAATATATCGAGAAAATAAAAGGTGGATGGACCGATGTGGACGTAATTGTAACCATGCCAAGTGTAATGGGTAAGATTGGTCCCCTAGGTAGAGTATTAGGTCCTCGTGGCTTAATGCCTAACCCCAAGACCGGTACTGTAACTATGGATGTGGCTAAAGCTGTATCTGATGTGAAAGCTGGTAAGATTGACTTTAAAGTTGATCGTTACGGAATCATTCACGCTGCAGTGGGTAAAGTATCATTTGAAGCAGAAAAAATCAGAGAAAACGCGGAGGAGTTGCTTAAAACTCTATTGCGCATGAAGCCATCTGCTGCGAAAGGAACTTACATCAAGAGCATCAGCATGAGCAGCTCTATGAGTCCGGGAGTTTCTATTGATGCAAAGTCAATCTAATCCCACAGTAAAAGAAATTAGACGATGACAAGAGAAGAAAAAAATCTAGCAATAGACAACCTTACGGAGGTACTAAAAGGTGCAGAAGTACTTTATGTAGCTGACATCGCTGGCTTAAACGCTGAGCAATCAAGCAGCCTTCGTAGACTTTGCTTCAAAAACGAAGTAAAGATTAATGTGGTAAAAAATACACTTCTTAAGAAAGCTATGGAGCGTTCTGAGAAGAATTTTGAGGACTTGTTTCCGACCCTTAAGGGGAATACCACAATTATGGTTTCTGAAACTGCTAATGCGCCCGCTAAACTTATTAAAGAGTTTAGAAAGAAAGCTGAAAAGCCTTTCCTTAAAGGAGCATACATTCAGGAATCTATTTATGTTGGTGATGATCAACTAGAAGCCCTTGCAACCCTTAAATCTAAGGAAGAGCTTATTGGCGAAGTTATCACCTTGTTGCAATCTCCTGCCAAGAATGTTATCTCTGCTCTACAGAGTGGAAAGAACATATTGGGTGGTCTTATGAAGACCTTAGAGGAGCGCGCGGCATCTTAAAAGTGTACGCACTCAGCTTCCATATATTGGCGTAATTATTTATTTAAATTTTAAAAAGAATACCGAAATGGCGGATATTAAAGAATTAGGCGATCAGCTTGTAAACCTTACTGTTAAGGAAGTAAACGAATTAGCAGACTACCTTAAAGAAGAACATGGCATCGAGCCTGCTGCTGCAGCTGTTGCTGTTGCAGGTCCTGCAGCTGGTGGCGAAGCCGGTGGTGGTGACGAGAAAACTGAATTTGATGTAATCCTTAAAGCTGCAGGTAGCTCTAAGCTAGCTGTTGTAAAACTTGTAAAAGAGCTTACAGGATTGGGTCTTAAAGAAGCAAAAGAGCTAGTTGATGGAGCTCCTAAGCCTCTTAAAGAAGGTGTAGCAAAAGACGAAGCAGAAGCACTTAAAGCTCAATTGGAAGAGGCAGGTGCTGAAGTTGAGATTAAGTAATCTCACTTAGCTTTCTTATTACGGTTTAGGTCTTTCCCGCAGAAGTGCGGGATAGGCCTAAACCCTTTTGTGTTTATTTTAACTTTATTTAAATTCCAATGTCCAAAAACCCAGTTACAAAAAATCTTTCGGAAAGAATAAACTTCGCGTCTATCAAAAACGCTTTCGATTATCCTGATTTTTTGGATATTCAATTGCAGTCTTTCCACGATTTTTTCCAGCTAGACACTAAACCTGATGATCGACATGATGAAGGGCTTTATAAAACGTTTAGTGAAAACTTCCCCATTACTGATGCCAGAAACCAGTTTGTGCTGGAGTTTCTGGACTATTTCATAGACCCGCCTCGCTATAGCGAAGAGGAGTGTATTGAAAGAGGACTTACCTTCAGTGTACCGCTTAAGGCTCGATTGAAGTTATATTGTACAGACCCTGAACACGAAGATTTCGAAACAATTGTTCAGGATGTGTATCTAGGTACCATTCCTTACATGTCACCACGCGGTACGTTTATCGTAAATGGGGCAGAAAGAGTAGTAGTGTCTCAACTACACCGTTCTCCTGGTGTATTTTTTGGCCAAAGCTACCACGCTAATGGTACTAAATTGTATTCAGCACGTATTATCCCATTTAAGGGTAGCTGGATAGAATTTGCAACAGACATCAACAGTGTGATGTATGCTTATATCGATCGTAAAAAGAAGTTACCACTTACCACACTTCTTCGTGCTATAGGATATGAGCGCGATAAAGACATTTTGGAAATCTTTGATCTTGCAGAAGAAGTAAAGGTTTCTAAATCCGGCCTTAAAAAGGTATTGGGCAGAAAATTAGCTGCTCGTGTATTGAAAACCTGGGTTGAGGATTTCGTGGATGAAGATACTGGTGAAGTAGTATCTATTGAGCGTAATGAAGTAGTGTTAGATCGTGACACTGTTTTAGAAAAAGAACATATTGATGAGATTGTAGATGCTGACGTGCAAACTATCCTTCTTCATAAAGAGGATATCGAGGCATCAGAATTCTCAATCATTCATAATACATTACAAAAAGATCCAACTAACTCTGAGAAAGAAGCGGTGGAGCACATCTACCGACAGTTGAGAAACGCTGAGCCGCCAGATGAGGAAACTGCTCGCGGTATCATCGACAAGCTGTTCTTCTCTGAGCAACGTTACAATCTTGGAGAGGTAGGTCGTTACCGCCTAAACAAGAAATTGGGTCTTGATATTGCAGCTGATACTCAGGTATTGACAAAGGATGATATCCTAAATATTGTAAAATACCTTATTGAGCTTATCAACTCAAAAGCTGAAGTGGATGATATTGACCACTTGAGCAACAGACGTGTACGTACTGTAGGTGAGCAAATGGCTAACCAATTTGGTGTAGGTCTTGCTCGTATGGCTCGTACCATTCGTGAGCGTATGAATGTGCGTGACAACGAAGTATTTACCCCAATTGACTTGATCAACGCGAAGACACTTTCTTCTGTGATCAACTCATTCTTTGGAACAAACCAGCTTTCTCAGTTTATGGATCAAACTAATCCATTAGCCGAGATTACACATAAGCGTAGACTTTCAGCCTTAGGGCCTGGTGGTCTATCTCGTGAAAGAGCAGGTTTTGAAGTACGTGACGTACACTATACCCACTACGGTCGTCTTTGCCCTATTGAAACTCCTGAAGGACCAAACATTGGTTTGATTTCTTCTATGTGTGTTTACTCTAAGGTAAACCGTATGGGATTCCTGGAAACTCCTTATCGTAAAGTGGTAGAAGGTAAAGTAGATTTTGCTACCCCACCAGTATACCTAAGTGCAGAAGAGGAAGAAGAAAAGGTAATAGCCCAAGCAAATGCTCCTGTAAAGGAAGATGGCAACTTTGAAAATGATCGTGTAAAAGCTCGTGATGAAGCGGATTATCCACTTGTAGAGCCTAACAAGATCGATTACATGGATGTTTCTCCAAATCAGATTGCATCTATTTCTGCATCACTTATTCCATTTTTGGAGCATGATGATGCAAACCGT
>JAUHWX010000110.1 GCA_030427285.1 Bacteroidia bacterium | reverse complement strand
ATGCCTACTTTCAGCTGTGACTTATCAAATTTAGCTGCTAAGCTTAACCTTGTTGGACTAGGAAATCCCATAACGCATTAACCTTATACTTAGCCATAAGTGTGTGTGGATACCCTGAGTTTGCTTTAAGCAAACGCAGGGTATTTTTTATGCATACCACTCCGCATAAGAGGTTTCAGTTTCAAAAAGCCTAAGTCTATTCAGGCGTATATCTGCAGGCAGCTTGGGTACTAATAGTTTGGCAAAATGAAGAATGAGGTTTTCGCAGGTAGGCTGAAAAGGAACGAGTTTTATTCTTTCAAAGGGTAAATCATTCAAAACCTTGGCATAGGGTGCATTTTGGTTTATCACCAAGGCATGGTCAAAAGTGTCCATAATCTGTGCGTTCACCAGTTTTTTAAGCTCACCAAAATCCATCAACATGCCATCATCACTGGTACCCGGGCTGTTTTTGGGTTCACCCGTAAGGGTAACATAAAGCTTGTAGGAGTGGCCATGAATATTTTTGCATAAACCATCATGGCTAGTGAGTACGTGGGCCATCTCAAAACGAAATATTTTGGTAACGGTAAGGTAGTTGGATAGGGCAAAGTGCTCCATTTCTAATTTGGGTTTGATAGGGATTTATTGGTAATATATGTTGAATCGGTAAGTGTTTTTAGGAAAGCCACCAACTGCTCGGTTTCTTCTGTGGTAAGTCCAAGTTTGAGCTCGCCATTACTTTTTACCATCACAGGGTCTAATGAAGGGTTGTGGTTTACCCCTTTGTTGTAAAAGTCCACCACTTCCTCAATGGAGGCATAGCGGCCATCGTGCATAAAGCGGTTTCTAAGGCTGAGGTTACGTAAAGTGGGGGTGCGCATGTGGCCCAATTGGCCCGAGTCGTTGCTTGTAGAAAAGTAGCCCCAATTATCAGGATTTTCAAAAGTGCTGTCCATACCATTATTATGCAATTGACTATCGGTAAACAGTGGTGGCATGTGGCAGTGGTAGCAGCTGCTTTTTTCACTGCTGAATATTTGGTAGCCTTTTAGTTCTTTATCCGAAAAACTTTCTGTGCCAGCCATCACGCGGTCATATTTGCTATCTGCTGAAATCATTATTCTAAAAAATTGGGATAAAGCTTTGGCCACATCATGTGAGGTAATTGTATTAATGTTATAAGCTTCGGCAAAGAGCTCAGGATATTCAGGATGTTTATTGAGTTTTGAAATATCGGTCCCAAAGAATTCTTCTACTTCAAAAAGCATCACGTCCTCCAGGGTCCCCTGCTTGCGGCCATCCCACATATAAATGTCTTTCCAAGCCATGTTTACATGTGGTAATACAGGCATTCCCTGCGTGGTAGGTATGGTAAATCCCTTTTTTTGCAAATGGCATGATGAGCAAGAGAGGCCATTATTGCTAAGTATAGGGTCATAATACAATCTCCTTCCAAGGGCTACACGCTCCTCATAAGGTTGATTATTATCTGGTATTTGCATTTTGGGGAAACCCTTGGGAATATTTATGGAATAAGGAGTAAGGCCTTCAGGTTTGGGCTTATCATTTTTGCAACTTATAATTAGAGTGAGTAGTGCCAGTATAAGTAGCACACTTATTCCAAAGGCCGGGTTTTGTATTCTTTTCGTTTTATTGATTTTTCTCATTTTTCCTGAGCTTAATGGAGAATACTAAACACATTATGACCATTATTTACCAGTATTTGCATTTGCGATCCATTGCCCATGGTATAGCCATCTTCTTTGGTAAGGTCATACAGGTAGGGGGTGGCAAACCACTCATTTACATCCATCACTACTGTAATGTTGTTGGTGATGTTTCCTTCAATTTGTTGTACAAAGGGAAAGCCTACGGTGAGTAAGTTATCATTGTTACCAAGGTGAAAAGCAAAAGTTCCAAAGTCATCACCATCTTTCCAGTGTCCTTCAAATTTCATAAAGTGATACCCACCACCAAGGTCGATGGGCCAGTACATGCCCAAGTCATTATAGTTTAGCTCAAAGGCATCGTGTATATTATATTCAGGAATTATTCCCATCGAAAAACTTATCGAATCATATTTTCCCACAGGTATATTTTGTTCCAGTTTACTATTATACTCCAGATACTTACCATTTATAGAGGTAGGCCTGGCTTTGGACTCATACATCATTTTCCCATTAGCATAAAGACAAATACCACTTATAAAATACTTGAGGTAGCTCACCCTATACTCATTGCCGGCTGCGTTGGTATAAAAGGAATTGTCAAAAATGAGTGAATCGGCACCTGCGCGATGAGTAAACTCAAAGTGTATTGCACCGGATTGTTTGGTTTCTGCATTTGAGTCTTTGCCACAACTTGAAAGTAGGAACGCAAATGCAATTATGGGTGTATAAACCAACCTCATGTGAAACCCTATTTTTATTCAGTTATATAGAAGTGAATTTAGCTAAGGTTAAACCTGTTTTCAATGATAAATGTCAGTTTGAATAAGAGGCTTCGCATTTATTGGGCTGTAGAAGATGCCCGAAAAAGTTTTCCATATCTGTAAGGCCCGTCATCTATACGTTTAGGCATTTTAGAAACATACTATTGTTAATTTCCCAATAATGACAAGTGCCAATCTAATGGATGACCGCGGTATATTTAAAGTCTTCTTAAAAGAGTAAAAATACCCCCTAAAGAAAAGAGATATGAATACAGAAGTAGCCGATTATGTATCTGACCGACTGAGCTATACCTATGAGGAGGCACTGGAAGCCGCCAGTAAATATTTTGATGGAGACGAGCTTGCGGCAGGCGTTTGGTTGAACAAATATGCCCTTAAAGACTCATATGGCAATATATACGAATGTACGCCTGATGACATGCACCGCAGGATGGCTTCTGAAATTGTTCGTATTGAAAATAAATACCCCAATCCGATGAGTGAGGATGAGGTGTTTGAAGTTCTTCATAAATTTAAGTACATAGTGCCGCAAGGTGGCCCTATGACGGGTATTGGGAATGAATTTCAGGTGGCTTCACTTTCCAACTGTTTTGTAATAGGGAATGATGGTAAGAGCGATTCTTATGGAGGTGTAATGAAGATCGATGAGGAGCAAGTGCAACTTATGAAAAGAAGGGGAGGAGTTGGACATGACTTATCTCATATTAGGCCCAAAGGATCACCCGTAAAAAACTCAGCCCTTACGGCTACAGGAGTAGTACCATTTATGGAGCGATACAGCAACTCTACACGCGAGGTAGCACAGGATGGAAGGCGAGGGGCTTTGATGCTGAGTATTTCTGTAGAACATCCGGATTCAGAAGCTTTTATTGATGCCAAACTGGATGGAACCAAAGTTACGGGAGCCAACGTGTCCGTTAAAATTACAGATGACTTTATGCGGGCTGTGGTAGCAGGTGAAAAATATACTCAGCGTTTTCCTATTGGCGCAAAAGAGCCATTGGTAACTAAAGAAGTGGATGCGGCAGCCCTTTGGGGGAAAATTGTGAAAAATGCATGGTCATCTGCCGAGCCGGGGATACTATTTTGGGATACTATTATCCGCGAGTCGGTTCCGGATTCGTATCAAAAATTTGGCTTTACCACCGTTTCTACCAACCCATGTGGGGAAATACCACTTTGCCCGTATGATTCGTGTCGCCTATTGGCCATCAACCTATTGAGTTATGTAGAAAACCCCTTTGCGGAAAACTCCTACTTTGACTTCGAAAAGTTTAAAGCTCATGCCAAATTAGCGCAGCGTATAGCGGATGATATTATTGATTTGGAGCTTGAAAAAATTGATGCCATACTGTCAAAAATAGCCGCTGATCCTGAAGATGAAGAGGTGAAAAGAACGGAGCTCAACCTGTGGCAAAAAATAAAGCAAAAATGTATTGAAGGCCGCAGAACAGGTATAGGCATTACCGCAGAAGGAGATATGTTGGCAGCTCTGGGTATGCGTTATGGTTCGCCCGAATCGCTTGATATGAGCGAAGAAGTACATAAAACTCTGGCTCTTGAGGTGTATCGTGGGTCGATGGAGTTGGCCAAAGAACGTGGTACTTTTGGAATCTTTGATTGGGAGCTGGAAAAAGAAAATCCATTTTTGGCCCGCCTTGGCGAGGCTGATCCTGCTCTGCTTAAAAACATAAAAAAGCATGGGCGTAGAAATATAGCTTTGCTCACCATTGCCCCTACTGGCACTACTAGCCTTATGACGCAAACCACCTCCGGCATTGAACCCGTTTTTATGGTGAGTTACAAGCGTAGAAAAAAGATTAATCCCAATGACAAAAATACCCGCACCGATTTTGTTGATGATCTCGGTGATCACTGGCAAGAATTTTTTGTTTTCCACCACCAGTTTGCCAATTGGCTAAAGCAAAACGGCTATAACCTGGATGAGGTAGAGCAGATGGAAGAAGAAGCTTTGAATGAAATAATTGCCAAATCGCCTTATGCCGGATCTACTGCCAGGGATGTGGATTGGGTAAATAAAGTACACCTGCAGGGAAGAGTACAAAAATGGGTAGATCACTCTATTAGCGTAACGGTAAACGTGCCAGAAGATACCACAGTAGATAAAGTGAATGAAATATATCGTGCTGGCTGGGAAACCGGGTGCAAGGGTATTACCATTTACCGTGATGGCAGCCGCTCTGGGGTGTTAGTAGAAAATAAAAAGAAAGAAGACAAAGAGGGTGCGTCAGCCATTTCTGAACATAAAGCGCCCGCTCGACCTCAAGTGCTGGAGGCCGATGTGGTACGATTTAATAATAATGAAGAGCGCTGGCTTGCAGTTATTGGCGTTCTCAATGACAGGCCATATGAAATATTTACAGGTCGTGCTGAAGATTCTTTCCATTTACCTCATTGGTGCAAATCAGGTTATGTATTAAAAAATAAGGACTCTGAAGGTAATACCCGTTATGACTTTCAGTATAAGGACAAGGATGACTTTAGAATAACCATAGAAGGTCTTTCACGCTCTTTTAATCCTGAATTTTGGAATTACGCCAAACTGCTAAGTGGAGTGCTTCGCCATGGCATGCCATTACTGGATGTGGTACATATGGTAGAAAATCTTCACCTTAGTGATGAATCACTCAATACCTGGAAAAACGGAGTGGTACGCGCATTGAAAAAATACATTCCCAACGGAACTAAAGCTCTGGAAAGTACCTGCGGTGAGTGTGGTGAAAATGCAGTAATCTATCAGGAAGGTTGCCTTATTTGTAAAAGCTGTGGCAACAGTAAATGCGGATAGCATAAATTTATTTTAACTCACAACTTTTGAGCCGTCAGGGATTTTTTTCTGGCGGCTTTTCCTTTTTTTAATGTAAGCATTTTGAGACCTGCAAAGCTGACATTTATCAGTGCTTATGGCAAGGGTAAAACTTAGTTTTGAACTTTACATTAGGCCATTATACTGAAGATGACAACTAAAGAATTGACCGTGGAAATTGAGCGTTTGCGCAAAGAGCAAAATGCTGTGATTTTAGCCCATTATTACCAAGTGCCAGAAATACAAGATGTAGCCGATTTTGTGGGTGATAGCTTGGCTCTGGCACAGGAAGCTGCAAAAACGGATGCAGAAGTAATTGTATTTGCTGGGGTTCACTTTATGGCCGAAACGGCAAAAATTTTAAACCCAAAAAAGAAGGTGCTTTTACCAGACTTGAAAGCAGGCTGCTCGTTGGCTGAATCTTGCCCTCCCGAAAGTTTTGCAGAGTTTACGGCAAAGTATCCCGACCATATTGTGGTGAGCTATATCAACTGTACGGCTGAGGTGAAAACCATGACAGACATTGTATGTACCAGTTCAAATGCTGTAAAGATTATAAACTCTATTCCGCCAGAAAAGTCTATCATTTTTGCTCCTGATGTCAATCTTGGAAAATATCTCATAAAAACCACGGGGCGAAATATGAAACTGTGGGACGGGGCCTGCATAGTGCATGAGGCTTTTGATTTGGAAAAAATAGTGAAGCTTAAAGCCGAGCATCCTGAAGCCAAAATAATTGCACATCCAGAATCAGAGGCTCATATTTTGAAAGTGGCCAATTTTGTAGGGTCTACAGCAGCATTACTAAAATTTGCCCAGGAGGATGATGCTCAAACCTATATTGTAGCCACGGAGCATGGCATTTTACATAAAATGGCTCAAAACCTCCCACAAAAAAAACTGATACCCGCACCGAGCGCAGAAGACAATACCTGCGCTTGTAGCGAATGCGCTTTTATGAAAGTGAATACTTTGCAAAAATTGCATGATTGCCTAAAGTATGGGTACCCGGAAATTACCTTGGAAAGGGATACGATGAAAAAAGCACTTTTACCCATTGAGCGCATGTTTGAAATAACAAACCGACCTAGCCCTTGCGAAGCGAAAGCCACGATATAGTAGTAATAGGCTCAGGCATTGCAGGGCTCAGCTTTGCTTTGCATTGTTCGGCTTTTTTTCCTTTACGGAAGATAGTGGTGCTGAGCAAAGCTGGTATCAATGAATCAAACACAAGCTGTGCGCAAGGCGGCATAGCTGCCGTGATGAATCATTTGGAAGACTCTTACCTGAAACATGTTGAAGATACGCTGCAAGCTGGAGATGGCCTTTGCGATAGGCAAACTGTAGAAATGGTAGTGCAAAAGGCACCAGAGGAAATGAGGCAGCTGATGCATTGGGGGGTAAACTTTGATGGAAATGGAAATCAACCCGATTTGGGCAAGGAAGGAGGGCATAGCACAAAACGAATTTTACATTGTAAAGATCACACAGGTACAAGTATTATTGAAGTGCTCATAAAGCGTTGTGAAGAGGCAGCTAACATAGAGTTGCGTGAAAATCATTTTGTGATGCAACTTTTAAAAAATGATGACTCAGACCAGGCCTGTGCCGGAGCCATAGTATGTGGTAATGAGGGGGTATATGCCATCAAAGCGCATTATACCATGTTGGCTACTGGTGGTGCTGGCCAGGTGTATGCATATACATCCAATCCTCAAATAGCCACAGGAGATGGTTTTTCTTTGGCGATGGAAATAGGAGCAAAGCTCCAAAATATGGCATTCGTACAATTTCATCCTACCGTGTTTTATATCTCAACTGAGGCAAGTCCATTTTTGATTTCGGAAGCAGCACGAGGTTATGGCGCGGTGCTTCGAAATAATAGAGGTGAAGAGTTTATGTACAAATATGACAGTCGAGGATCATTGGCCACACGTGATGTGGTATCCAGAGCTATCTATCATGAAATGCAAGACAGCGATGTGGAACATGTGTGGCTGGATTTTAGGCATTTGGATGCCAATGATTTTACCTTGAAATTTCCCACAATCGCCTCCTATTTTACAAATAGGAGTATAGATATACACACCGATATGGTGCCGGTAAAACCAGCGGCTCATTATTTTTGTGGAGGAGTGGTAACCAATGAATGGGGACAAACTTCAGTAGCTCATTTACTAGCGGCTGGTGAGTGCACCTATACGGGGTTGCATGGAGCAAATCGACTAGCGTCAAACTCGTTGCTTGAAGCACTGGTATTTTCAAAAAATGCGGCTGAAAACCTGAAAGCACATTTTAATGAATTAGTCCACAGTGATATAACCGTACCTGAAATAAATTGCTCTTGCAGTGCGATACAATACAATGGACTTAAAAAAACTGTTCAGAATTTAATGGAGAAGTATGTAGGTATAGTTCGCAATAAGTCAGGCTTAATGAAGGCAAGTAATAGGCTGAAGGATTTGAAGAATATATTGTTGCAAAGTGAGTACTCAGTAAATGCTTGCGAGCTGCGAAATATGCTGAGTGTATCGCTGGCTGTGGTTGAAAATTCATTGGAGCAAGTTGAGAATCGAGGTGGTTTTTACAGAGTTGATTTAAATGAAAAATTAGACATAAAAGAGTATATATAGATTATGAAAAAAATAATGATGATGGCCGGCATGGCCTTGCTAATGGCTTGTCAGCCAAATGCTGCTGGTACCGAAGAAAAGCATGAGCACGAGCACTCTACTCAGGAAGAGGGTATGCATAAACATGAGAAACATATTGAAAAAACACACGTAAGCCTCAACAATGGAAAGCGGTGGGAGGCCAATATCGAAACAAATGAGGGTATTTTTAATATGCTTTATTTGATAGATAACTTTAACGCGCAAGACCAGACTTATGAGGCATTGCAGGCTGACTTGCAAAATGAGTTCCGAACCATTTTTAAAAAGTGCACAATGACGGGAGAGGCGCATAATCAATTGCACAACTACCTCATTCCCTTGAAAGAAAAAATTGAGCAGGTTTCTGCTGAAAATCTTAACGATATCAGGGATTATCTTAACACCTATAAAGATTATTTCAAATGATGCTAAAAGACCTGCATAGCACCACTAATCAAGTTTCCGCATTTCCCTTGTTCAGAGGGACAGGTATGATAGCTGCACTACAGATACCTGCGAGAGAACAGCTAAAAGAGCACGTTACAAAAATGGAAGCCATATTGCTCTGTGTAGAAGGTGAAGCTTTGTATGAAACAGAAAAAGGAGAAAGAGTATACCTGGTACCTGGTAAGTATGTAAATATATTACCCAACGTGAAGCACTGGGTAAATGGCATAAAGGATAGCCAATTAATACTGATGAAATAAACATTATCCCTGGCCTGGACCGTTACGCGGTGTTGGTTGATGTGATTTTCTGATCATCAGATTTCATGTTGGTATAAACCGAGGCAAATGTTTTGATTATTGATTTCGAAACGGTTCGTCAATGTTTAAAGTCTTTTTAGATAAGTTATGAGCGGTTATAAATTAGTGTTTTCAATATTGCTTTTCCTTCATGGAAGTATTCATGGCATAGGTTTTCTGCGTGCCTTTAATTTGATAAACACCTCCATCTTACCTGAGGATATTTCAAGGCATGTTGGCCTACTTTGGCTTTTTGCTGGCATTTTGTTTTTAGTATCGATGGGGGGTTATGCCTATGATTTTCATTGGTGGCCCCAACTTGCTGTTTTGGCCGTCATCCTTTCTCAAGTGCTGATACTAATGATGTGGAAAGATGCTAAGTTTGGAACAATTCCCAATTGTATCATTTTTGTAGTTGCCTTTATAGCCTGGGGAGCCCACCGCTTTAACGCACAAGTACATAAGGAGCAAAAAATATTTTTGCAAAAGGTACCCAGCAATCCATCTGAAACTATTTCTGCTGGTTCTATACAAAAGTTGCCACCAATAGTGCGCAAGTGGTTGGATTTCTCTAAAGTGATAGATAAGCCTAAAGCATCTTTTGTACGGTTGAAACAGACAGGGGCGATGAAAACTAAACCCGATGGTGATTGGATGTCGTTTGAAGCAGTTCAATATATAAATACTTCCAACCCGGAATTTATTTGGACTGTAAATGTGACCATGAATCCTTTAATGCATCTATATGGAAGAGATCGCCTCACGGCTAACGAGGGAGAGATGTTGATAAAGCTTTTGGGCTGGTTTAACGTAGTAAATGAAGGCCCTTCGTTACAAATGAATACTGGCGCAAAAATTCGCTACCTGGGTGAAATGTGCTGGTATCCTTCAATGGCTACTAGCGAATACATCAGTTGGCAGGAGCTGGCCCCGCTGCAGGCCAAGGCTACTTTAGGCGATGGCGATTCAGAAGTATCGGGCATTTTTAATTTTGACGAAAGTGGCCAAATCCTCAGTTTTGAAGCGGATAGATATTATGGGGGCAATGCTAATGCTGAGCGCGAAAGGTGGGTGGTAAATACTCTTGAATATAAAGAGCTGGACGGTAAAATATTGCCTTCTAAATGCGAGGTTACCTGGAAATTCAAAACCGGGGATTTCACTTGGCTACAATTAGAAATAGAAGAATTGAATTCTAACCTTTTTGAGCTCTATGACCCCTTAGACTAAGTGGAAGTGATTTTATCTAGTTGATGCGAAAAATACCCGCACTCCGACTGAAGATTCAGCTGGTTTTTTTCTGCATACGCCTTTACCTTTTCTACTATGCTAAAACCTGCTGGGGTACCGCGATATTCTGGCAACACTTCAGTATGCAACACTGTCAACACATCGTTGGCCTTTGTGTATTCTACCACGGCAGCAGTATTGCTATTTTCTTTTAGTTCAAATTTATTCTGCCCATTTTCATGGGAATCACTTAACGTATAATTCATCACTTATCTTTTTTCTAAGAATCGTTTTAGTACCAATGCATGATTGTGTTTTTCATCTTTGGCACCATATAGAAGGGTAACGCGCTTGCGCTGGTCAATGTTCTGTAAAAAAGCGTCAATTTTATACGTGTTTTTTTTGAGCTCCTGATAATACCTTTCACTAAAGTTATCCCACTTTTCCGGATCGTGGTCAAACCATTTTCGAAGCTCTGTAGATGGAGCTACTTCCTTCCACCATTTGTCTAGTTTGGCATCCGTTTTACCTACACCTCTTGGCCACAGTTTGTCTACAAGTACGCGATAACCATCATCTTCAGAAGGCTCTTCGTAGACTCGCTTGATTTCTATATTCGTCATGAATTCTTGGGCATTTCAGCTTTTGATGCAAGGTATTTAAAACCATAAACACACCAGATAGCTACGAAGCCCAGATAAAGAACGAAAGTGATTTTTGGCCATAAAGTAAACCCTGCAATAAGATTAAGCGAAGGCAATATAAGAGCAAGCTCGGTAAGTAAAAATAAGGCCCAATAGGTGCTCATTAGTTTGTTAAATCCTGAAATCTGTTTTCGCAAGGCATACCAGATAAGAGGGGTAAATATTCCCAAAAAAATGAAGTGCAGGTAAGCAATGAGTACAAAGCGATTGTT
>JAUHWX010000109.1 GCA_030427285.1 Bacteroidia bacterium | reverse complement strand
AATTCAAACCCTCCTTTAAATAATGAGCTCGGAATCGTCTATATTAATGAGGAGCCAAATCCTTCTATATTTAGTTCAAGAAAAATCAGGAAAACGGCCTTTGGACGTTTATCAAAATTGTGAATGAAATTTAACAATCCTAAAAACTTATCCCATGCTTTATTTATCTCTATTGCTTTCATTCTATATTACTGCGCAACCACAACCCGATGAAACTAACTATGACTGGCTGCTGGGAACGTGGGCTGAAATAAATAATACCGAAAATGAGCAAACATTTGAAGTGTGGGAAAAGCTAGGGAAGGACACTTATCAAGGTATGGGATACAGCCTAAAAGATGGTGACACCACTTTTGTAGAGAAGCTTTCAATTGCCAATATTTATGGGGTAATGCACTACACTGCGGATGTATCCGGTAATGGTGAACCAGTTAGTTTTGAAATAGTTAAATCCACAAAAAGTGGTTTTATATGTGGAAACCCGCAAAACGATTTCCCTAAGAAGATAGAATATCAGTATGATGGTGATGTTCTAACGGCCACAATTTCGGGTGGTGGTAAATCCAAGACGTTCAATTTTGTGAAGCAATAATCAGATAAATTACCAGGCATGATATGGTGATAGCAGCCATTGGCATTATACTTTTTATGTACCTCGGTGCAAAAGATTATGCTGAGTCAAAATCCATTGGAGATCATAAATCTTTACAATTACAAAAGCAGGGAATATTTATAAGTATTGGCATTATCGCCATCTCCTTGTTTTTGGTACTTTATTTCTTACCCGGGCTTCTAGGTCCAGATTTTTTAATGTCCTCCAATAGACCAGTGGTTTTAGGATTTTCAATAGGCTTTTCCTTCATTATTTCGCTAAGCTGGTACCTCTACCTGTCTTGGTTAGATATTTACGAAAAAGAACAAGTTCGTCACCTCATACTCACTTTCATTTTATCCTGCGCCAGCACCTTCCTTGTTTTTCCAATTGGTGATTTGCTGGCACCGTATAGCTTTTCGCTAAATGGCACTTTCATAAATGATCTGCTGTACTGCATTGTAAACATTGGCATGATAGAAGAGTTGGTCAAAATTCTTCCTTATTTGCTTGTATTAAAGTTTACCAAGGCTGTAAATGAATCTTATGATTACCTATTGTACGGTGGGGTTTGTGCGCTTGGTTTTGCCTTTGTAGAAAACACACTTTATCTGCGCAACACTGATTTATTTGTACTCAACGGGCGCTCCATGTATAGCACCGTGGCACACATGTTTGATACGGGCATAATTTGCTACAGTCTGGCAATGGCCAAATATCGCCATCAAAGCCTGGGTTGGGCTCTTATCAGAGGTTACCTTCTTGCTGCATTGGCACACGGTTTTTATGATTTTTGGCTGATCAGTGAAGGGTACAATTATTATGTGGTCACCATCCTATTTTTCTTGTTCTCCATTCACATTTTTACCATCATGAAAAATAATCTCATCAATATATCCGAGCATTATGATGATGAAAAAAGGGTGTATGCCAATCGCAATAAATTTCGCCTATTTAATTTTTTGTTATTTATCATGTTTGGCGGCTATGTGGCGGTATACCTTATCAATGGCGGTGATGGCGCCCAAGCATTCTTAAAAGATAGCCTGGAACTAAACACTTATGTGATGGTGTATCTGGCGGTGAGTTTTGGCAGCATAAATGTTATAAATGGCTATGTGGCACCTCTTGCACCGGGTACGCGTTTTTTTCTGCCTTTGGTCAATAGGCACCCAAATTATTTGGGGCTTCATTTTACAATGTTGCCAACAGATAAGGAGCCATTGGATAAGGTAAAATTGCTCACAAATCTTTTGCCTCTGGAAGGCATATTGGCAAAGCGTGTGGTGCTAAATGAAAACTTTAATTGGTATTATTTCACCCCGGTGGATTACCATGAAAGCTTGATGGAACTAGGCGTACAGATACTAATAAGACCGGCCAAATTTGACCAAAACATGAAGGATCAAAAAAAACATCTGGTTCGTGTGGCTTTTATTAAAAATGAAGATGATCTCAACATCGTGGAGCTAAACACGGAAAAGGTGAACGTTTTTCCACCCATGCTAATGCAATACCAGCCTAAGTAATAGCCTTAATAGTTTGCAACGTTGAGTTAAACTCAAAAGTGTCGTTCACAGATTTTCCAAGCATAGCTTGCGCCACAGGTGAAGTAGGGGCGATAGCAAAAATTAAATTTCCATCATGATTGACCTGTCCCAAGCCTGTAGAAATAAAATAGGTTCCTATATTAGTTTCTACCACAGCTCCCATCTGCACATTTTTACATTGCTTTTCAGGATTTATCCTAATGAGGATATTCCTTTGCTTTTGTAATTGGATCAATTGTAAACTCAGTTTTTCCTGCTCCAACTGAATCATGGCTCTACCCGTTTCATGCTTATCGCCAGCTGTGCTTTTGCTTTCGCTCAAAAGGTCTTCACGCTTTTCAGCAAAAGCTTTTGTCAGCACAGTGATTTTTCCTTCCAGGATGTCACTTATGGTTTTCAGTAGCCGTGTTTTAATCATAAACATGCGTTTGCCAGAGGTACAAAGAACAGCTATTATAATTAATAGAGGTATAACCAAACATGATTAAGCAAAAGCCATTGGAAAAATTATAAAAACAAATGTGCTTTTTATCGGTTCAATACTAAAGTCAATAAACCAAAATAATAAGATGAATACCGATAAATTAAAATTAAAGCACTCCGTTTTTGAAGCTTTATTAAACCATAAAAAAGCTGAGTTCAAAAAAATAAGTGATTATCAGCAAGATCAGTTGGAAAGTATAAATGAAGCGGATCTGGATAAAAGTGAAATGATAGAGAGCCAAACGGAAAATATGATGCGTGAGATGCGCACCGAAAGTCAATCTTTGGATCACCTAAAGGCTGAGATTAATTTTTTGGAAGATTACAAATCGTTTAAAAACAGGGATGAAGTAGGGCCATCGTGCCTCGTAAAAACCAGCATCGGAAATTTTGTAGTGGCTGTGCCTGAGCATCAATTTGAAGTGAATGACGAAAAATATACCGGGATATCAACTAAAAGTCCGTTGTATGAAGCACTGGAGGGAAAGACCGAAGGCGAAAGCATTGAGTTTAATGGTCAAAATGTAAAAATCTCTCAGGTAGTATAAGCTGAGTTTGTGTAAAGTGATACTAAAAAGGCCCAAAGCTGGTGTTTACACGCCATTGCTTTGGGCCTTTTATTCTTTAATGAGTGGAGCCTTAAACCAAGCTTGTGCTTAGAGCTTCTCTTTGTTCCTGAATTTTGGCATCACTGATGTAATCATCATAATCCATCAACTTATCCAAAGTTCCATTTGCACCAAACTCAATCACACGGTTGGCCACAGTTTGTGTAAAAGTGTGGTCATGAGAGGTAAATAGAATGGTTCCTTTAAAATCTTTCAAGGCATTGTTTAGTGCCTGAATAGATTCCAAATCCAGGTGATTGGTTGGTTCATCCAGCATCAATACGTTTCCTTCTTTAAGCATCATACGCGAAAGCATACAACGAACTTTTTCACCTCCAGAAAGTACTCTGGCTGATTTAAAAGTTTCTTCTCCCGTAAAAAGCATCTTACCCAAAAATCCACGAACATACACTTCATCCTTGTTTTCAGAATACTGACGCAACCAGTCAATTAGGTTGTCATCGGTATCAAAAAACGGAGCATTGTTATTTGGCAAATAAGAAGTGGTAATCGTCTGTCCGTAAGTGAAAGATCCACTATCAGGTTGTAGATTTCCATTCAATATTTCGAATAGGGTAGTGATGGCCAAACTGTTATCACTAAGGAAAGTGATTTTATCGCCACGGTTTACCTTAAAGCTCAAATCTTTAAAAAGTACAGAGCCATCTTCAGCGTGTGCACTAAGGTTTTCAACTTCCAGAATTTGGTCACCAGCATCGCGTTGCTGATTGTAAATAATAGCAGGATATCTACGGCTACTGGCCTGAATTTCGTCAATGTTGATTTTTTCCAAAAGCTTTTTACGGCTGGTTGCTTGCTTACTTTTGGAGGCATTCGCGCTAAAGCGGGAAATAAACTCCTGAAGTTCTTTACGCTTATCTTCAGCTTTCTTGTTAGCAGCTGAGCGCTGGCGCAAAGCTAGCTGGCTACTTTCATACCAAAAGGTATAGTTACCCGTGTAGGTTCGTATTTTCTGAAAATCGATATCGGCAATGTTGGTACACACAGTGTCCAAAAAGTGACGGTCATGCGACACTACGATCACCGTATTTCTAAAGTTCATTAAGAAATCTTCCAACCAGCTAATGGTTTTCAAATCCAGGTCGTTGGTAGGCTCATCCAGGATAAGTACATCGGGATTACCAAAAAGCGCCTGTGCCAAAAGCACACGTACTTTCATGCTACCTTCCATGTCCACCATCATTTTGTAGTGGTCAGCTTCGGTAATTCCAAGGCCGCTAAGTAGGGAAGCAGCATCACTTTCAGCATTCCAGCCGTCCATCTCAGCAAACTTTTCTTCAAGCTCAGAAGCTTTGATACCATCCTCTTCGCTAAAGTCTGGCTTAGCGTAAATGGCATCTTTTTCCTGCATCAGCTTCCAAAGGTCTTTATGACCCATAATTACTGTGTTTAGCACAGTTTGGTCGTCAAAAGCATCGTGGTTTTGGCTTAGTACGGCCATCCTCTTTCCTGGCTCCAATACTACATTACCGGTGGTAGGGCTCACCTCACCACTAAGTATTTTAAGAAAAGTAGATTTTCCGGCACCGTTGGCACCAATTAATCCATAGCATCTTTCGCCATGAAACTTGATGTTAACTTCGTCAAAAAGAACGCGTTTGCCGAATTGAAGGGATACATTGTTTGCTGAAATCATAGCCTAAATTTTGAGGCTGCAAAAGTACATTTTATTAATGGAGTGGGGAAGTGGATACTAAAATTGATAAATTCCCACGGTAGAATATTTTTTATGAACGAAACCGCCCTAAGACCACGCTATAAATTTTCATCTCAACTCAGTACTGATGAAATTAGAGAGCGACTAAAATCTGCTTTAAAGGATGACAATTTCAACACTTTCAAACTACAGTATCGCTCAGTGAGCCATCACCTTATTATTTCATTTCCTGCGGTACACCGTCATTTTTGGAGTCCTACTTTGGATGTAAACATGGAGAAAGCCATGGATGGAAAAACAACTGTGCGCCTACTCATGGGGCCCGAAGCTTCCATCTGGACTATGTTTATGTTTTTTTACACCGTTGGAGGCTTAGCCGTTTTAGCAGGATTGATTCTTGGCTATTCTCAGCTTATGCTTGATAAAGGAACTACTTGGTTTTTTTTAATTCCTGCTGGAATTTCGATCATTCTATTTTTCTATCTAGCAGCGCTAAGCGGAAAGACTAAGGCTAGAGGACAAATGCAAATAATGTTGGATTTTGTGATGAATTCCGTTGGAGAGAGAAACCTAGAAGAATACAAACCTGGGCCTGGGGATTTGGTTTAATTATTCGAAAACTTGCTTAGCCGTACCATTTTCAATAGCATCTTTTATACTGTTTTGCTGGCTCACTTCCAGTACTTCAATTCCAACTTTATCACCTATTATCTGGCATCTGGCTACTGCGGTGTTTAATAATATTGGTGAAATCCGATCGTAATATTCGCGGCCTCCGGAACTCACACTTACGTATACAGGCAAACATTTATCATCAGATTTATAGATATAGTATTGATCGCGTCCTAGTTTAATGTGCTTTGTATCCTTGATAGTTAATGTAATAGTATCATTATTAGATAAAAAGCTACTACCATAAAAGAGAATTTGAGAAGTAACCATATTAGGTTCAGGATAATCAGCAGGTACAACTGCACCTCTTTCAAAATCTAAAATGTACTTATTATCAAGCGCTGGTTTTTTGGCTATAATGGCATAAACTCCAACTCCCACCAAGCCGCCCACTACACCAACCCCAATCATGCCAGCATTATATTGGGTGTTAGTTGCAAATTCATCGTAGTGATTTAACCAGAATTTTCCTGAAGTATCTGTTAGTTCAGTATAATATTTACCGGTTTTAACAAAAATGCTTTTACCGTTAGAAAAAGCATAAATATCCTTCTTTCGCATTGATTTATCATCAAATTTCAATTTCGCGGTTTGCGGTTCTTTATGATTGGATTTGAGAAACTCTACATAAAAGTCAGCTTTCGTATCTATAGAATAGTCGCGCAGGTCATAAATTGTGTAAAACAAGCCTCTGATAAAATAAGGCATCTTTTTTACAGTTGCTTGATCGGCTTCAAATTTTGTGTTTAAATCCTTTTTAGATATTGGCACATTACTCAATATCCCTGCTTTTTTTCTCTTCTCGTAATGCAGTAAGCATGAATCCAATGCTTCTTGAATAATTAACCCAGCCACATGATTTCCATATCTAGCCTCATCTCTGATGGTCTTGGTGCTGGTGAATTGCTCCAAATATTTCTGATTGTTTTTTGCAATAAAAGTTATACTTACTTCCGCAGAAATATGCCGTTTTCCATAAATGGTGGTTTGATAAACGAATAATCTGTTTATTCGAAGAAGCAGTGGTTCACCCTCAGTTTTGCTTAGAGGTTTTAATGAGGCGATAATTGAAGAGTCCACTTTGGCCGTAGGAAAAGCCGTAGTGTAATTCTTGGTTTTCTTATCAAAAATATAACCAATGGATTCGCGATTCACCCTAGAGTCAATTACAGTATCTACTGCAAACGAAATAGGAGTGGTCAGTTCCAAATCACTAAGGGTGACCGTAAACCTTTGACCAAACATATTCAGGCTTATGAGCAGCGAGAGAAGTAATAGTTGAGAATTACGCATTAAAAACATTTAGCCAACAAAAATATTATTTCTTTATAGCTGTGAAATGTAATACTGTTAAACATTCAAACTAGCTCGGATATATTAATCATTGGTGGTGGCCTTGCTGGCCTTACGAACGCTATTGATTTGCGATTGCGGGGCTATGAAGTGTTGCTAATTGAGAAGAAAGAATACCCGTTTCACAAGGTTTGTGGGGAGTATATTTCTAATGAAGTAAAACCTTACCTGCAAAGACTTGGGGCATTTCCAGAGGCTTTACAACCAAAGAATATCAGCCGCTTTGAGATTTCCTCACTTTCTGGTAAAATAGCCTCCAGTAATATGAAAATGGGCGGTTTTGGTATAAGCCGATATGCATTTGATAATTTCCTGTTTGAAAGAGCCAGTGAGTTGGGTGTTCATTTTTTGTTAAACACCACTGTAAATGATGTTTCTTTTGAGAATGATGAGTTTAGCGTGACCCTAATGAATGGTGAAACATTCAAAACATCAGTGGTTATTGGAGCTTTTGGCAAACGTTCTATTTTGGATAAAAAATTGGAGCGGGAATTCTTTAACCAGAAAACAGATTATGTAGGCGTGAAGCACCATTTTAAAGCTGATTTCCCTGACGACCTCGTGGCACTTCACAATTTTGAAGGTGGCTATTGTGGGCTTTCCCGTGTAGAAAATAATCATGTAAACCTTTGTTACCTAACCACCACAAAGGTTTTTAAGCAATACGGCAGTATTCGGGATGTGGAAGAAAGGCATCTTTCTCAAAATCCACATCTCAAAAGGTTTTTTGAAAATGCAGAGTCCGTATTTGAACCACTTGTGATAAGTCAGGTCAACTTTATGACTAAGAAAAGTGTTGAGAACCATGTGTTGATGAGCGGTGATGCCGCAGGCTTAATCCACCCGCTATGCGGAAATGGGATGGCCATGGCTATTCATTCGGCAAAAATTTGCTCAGGTGTGGTTGATGTATTCTTGCAACAGCGTATTTCCCGCAAGGAAATGGAAAATAGATATGAGCAGGAGTGGGGCCAAGCTTTTAATTTTAGGCTAAACTTTGGAAAGGCTGTTCAAGGGATGTTTGGTAAGCCCGTTCTTTCTAATTTGGGAGTAAACGTGCTAAGCAAGTTTCCTGGGCTTTTGAATAAGGCTGTCCAGCTTTCGCATGGAAAAGAAGTGACATAGTGCAAAACACCCCAGAGGGGTGATATAATAATAGCCCCGTGCTTTAGCATGGGGCAAGAAGAGAATAAACCCCACATTGTTTTTTGGCGTGGTTTTCCGCTTTTCAGTTTTGAAAGTTGGAAAACCCTGACAAAAATTAATCGACATTGCTTTAATATAAAAAGTATCGAACGCTATGAATTTAGCTTACAGAAGTAACGAAAAGGAAATTTTAGATGATTTTGATTTACAAGGAAATGACCTTTCTGAAAACCTTCGTGAGCTAAAATCTGTGAATACTTATTTGGGTGGTTATTCCATAGTAATGAATGGTTTAAAAACTATTTTTAAGCAAAAGCCTGAACAGCAAAATTGGCATGTAGTAGACGTGGGTTGTGGTGGAGGTGATACTTTACGTAAAATAAACCATGAGTTTGAAAATCAAGATGTTAAAATAAAACTAACAGGTGTTGATGCTAATTCACATGCTATAGCTTTTTCGAGACAAGAATCATTGGCTTCACCTGAAATTGAATACAGGATTCAAAATATTTTTTCCAAGGAATTTGAAGAAAATAAGGCTGACATTTATCTGTTCAATTTGTTTTTGCACCATTTTGAGGATGATGATATTTTGAGGATTATCAAAAATTGTAATGCGCAGGGTGCTGTTATTTTAATCAATGATTTGCAGCGGTCTAGCTTGGCGTATCACTTATTTAGGCTGACCTCTAAACTTTTGCGCTTCTCACGAATTAGTAGGCATGACGGGCTTTTATCCATTAAAAAAGCCTTTACCAGAGCAGATTGGAAAAGGATGATGGAAAGAGCTGAAATAAAAACCTACACTATAGAATGGTGTTGGGCCTTTCGCTACCGTGTTATCGTATATTGAAGTTTAAACATAAAAAGACAAAACTCAAATCCCATTGAATACTAATCCCACTACTAAAATATTGGCAACAGCCAAGGCTTTGCCGCCACACACTAGAACAACTGAAGAAATTTTACCGGTAGTAGAAGCGTGGTTAGCAGAGCAACCCAAGAGGTTTCGGGATAAAGTTTTGCGCATTTTTAAGTACGCTCAGGTAGATCGAAGGTACAGCATCATGGATTTGGAAGATGTGTTTACCAAAACTTCTTTTGAGGAAAAGAATAATCACTATGCAATAGAAATGACCAAGCTGGCTGAGCTTGCACTCCAAAAAGCTTTGGATAAAGCAGAGCTACGACCCACCGATATTGATTTCATTATCACCACAAGCTGCACGGGTATTATGATTCCCTCGGTAGATGCATTTCTTATTAATAGCCTTAAAATGAAGCAGGATGTGGTGCGCATGCCAATTACCGAAATGGGCTGTGCTGCCGGTGTTTCAGCGCTTATTTATGCACATGATTTGTTGAAGTCAAACCCTGGGAAACGGGCGGCAATTGTGGCTTTAGAGTCGCCAACATCTACCTTTCAGCTGGATGACTTCTCCATGACGAATATGGTGAGTGCCGCGATTTTTGGAGATGGAGTGGCGGCAACAATCCTCGGCCCTAATGATGATAAAGTGCTGCCAGTGATAAAAGATACGGGCATGTATCATTTTTTTGATGAGCTACACATGATGGGCTTCAACCTTACCAATGGCGGTCTACAAATGGTTTTGGATCCTTCCGTACCCGAAAAAATACAAGAGCATTTTGATGATATTTTGCTTCCGTTTTTGGAGAGAAACCAGCTTAAAGTGAAGGATGTGGAGCATTTCATATTTCACCCAGGCGGAAAGAAAATTGTAAAAATGGTGGAAGACTTGCTGCATGATATGGGTAAGAATATTGACATTACAAAAGAAGTCCTTCGCATCTATGGGAACATGAGTAGCGCAACGGTACTTTATGTTTTGGAAGAGTATCTCAATAAAGAAATACCTGCTGGTGAGAAGGGATTGATGTTGAGTTTCGGCCCTGGGTTTTCGGCTCAAAGAGTTTTGTTGGAATGGGAGTAGGTTGATTGAAGTGAAAAAGCTAAATAATTGAAGATTTTGAAAAATTGGGTTTTAATATTAGGCGGAAGCTCCGGTATCGGTTTGGCTACAGCTAAAAAGATGGCTGCCGAAGGTTTCAATCTATGCATCGTGTATAGAGCGCGAAAGGCGGATGAAGCCTTAGCTGAAAAGGATTTTCAAGCTATAATAGAGCTTGGTGTAGAATGTCTGACTTTTAACAAGGACGCCTTGAAAGTAGAGGTTGTTTCCGAAATAGTAAGCGAACTAAAGGAAAGAGGAGTTTCCATAAAGCTGCTTTTACACTCTATTGCAAAAGGAAACTTAAAACTGATGGCGCCCATCCTTAACTCGGATATGCTACCAGCGGGTTTGCAAGGTGCATTTCGTGGAGAATCAAACTTTTTGAAAGAAGATGACTTTTTACTTACAGCGCAGGCCATGGCGGTGAGTTATTACAATTGGGCCAAGGCGTTGCTGAACAATGGCTGTTTTGATGCACAAGCTTCTTGTGTGGCGCTTACCAGCGAAGGAGGAAGAAAGGCCTGGAGAAACTATGCAGCTGTGTCGTCTGCTAAGGCCATGCTCGAAGCGATTTCGCGTAACATGGCTCTGGAGTTGGCACCTTATGGTATCCGTTCCAATATTTTACAACCGAGAATAACCGATACGCCTTCGCTGCGAATGATTCCAGGGAGCAGTTATTTGGTTAATCAGGCTATTCAGCGAAGCCCTTTTGGAAGGCTTACTTTACCCGAAGATGTAGCTAACGTTGTCTATACGCTTTCGCTGAAAGAAGCACAATGGATA
>JAUHWX010000108.1 GCA_030427285.1 Bacteroidia bacterium | reverse complement strand
CGGAATCAATGTGAGTAATTTTCCAGGGTGGTATGATGTGTTTTATCGGCCAGGGAAGGAAATAGCCTCCATCACCGACTGGGACGAGCGCGTGCAGCGAATTGCTGAAGAAGCTCCCAATTGGAATATTGGGGCTATTGCCGGAATACCTTCGTGGGTGTTGCTTATGTTGCAAAAAGTGATAGAGCATAATGGCTTGAAAAACATTCATGAAATATGGCCAAACCTTACTGTATATGCCAGCGGTGGCGTGGCCTTTGAAACCTATCGTAAAGATTTTGAAGCAATTTCAGGAAAACCAATTACCATCATTGATACCTATTTGGCTTCCGAAGGTTTCTTTTCATACACCGCTCATCCTGATACAATGGACATGCGGTTGGCACTGGAGCACGGCTATTTTTATGAGTTTATCCCTTTTGATGAACGTGGAGTAGATGAACATGGGGGCTTGCTTGAAAATCCTGTAATTCACACCATAGGTGAGGTGGAGGTAGACCAGGAATATGTGTTGATAGTGAGCACTTGTGCTGGTGCGTGGCGATACCAAATTGGTGACGTGGTGAAGTTTACTAATCTGAAACCGCATGAAATCAAAATAACCGGACGCACCAAGTTCTTCCTCAATGTAGTGGGGTCTCAGCTTTCTGAAGAAAAGATGGACGATGCTATTTTGGAAGTTTCTAAGGCGCTGGATATTACGGTTAACGAATATTCGGTGGCAGCCATAAAAAATGAAGAAGGCGAATACATTCACCAATGGGTGATAGTTTCTGAAAAAGAAGTAGATGATAACGCCTTTGCTGAGAAGTTAGATGCTTCACTCAAAGAAGCGAATAAAAATTACGGAGTAGCGCGCAGTAAGGCCTTAAAAGGAATTAGAGTAAAAGGAATTGGTAAGGAAGCCTATCACAATTTTTTGGCAAAAGGCAAGAAAAAAGGAGGGCAAGTAAAGACCCCAAAGGTGATGAATGAAGAGCGGATGAAGGGATTTTTGGAGTTTATTCAGTCATCATAGTTAGCTTTTCAAGCCACAAGCCACATACTTTGCTGCAAGTCTGGTTTGTGTTTTGGGATGTTTGTAGTTTTCAATAAAAGAGAAATCAGTCCTGGCTTTTTTTTGGGTCAAGCCAAAAATGAACATTATCCTTTTTTTTCTTAAGCCGCATGGCTGATACTTTTTTGATGGAAGCAATTGATAGTTGTGTCCACCCCCTGCCTTTCAGGCACCCCTGCCAGTCGGGGGACACGTGGCATTGTCTTCCTTTGGAGGAGGTGCCGAGGAACGAGGCGGAGGAGGATTTTGGTTAAAGCTCCGGTTCCGGAGCCCCCGGAACATGCTTATGTTCCCACACCTCTGCCTCTTCAATCGGCATATAATACCTCCTTATTTTTTCTTTATACGACTCATTCAGCAAATCATGTTCAAGAATAAACCGCTTGGTGGCAATAATCTCATCCCGAAATCCATGGCGAATGGCCACATAATCTGCAGCATGCTCGGCATTGGTTTTAAACTTGTTTGAAAACACATATTTCAAACCGTAAAATATCATTTGAAAATTGCTGTGTGGGCGATAATCTACCAAGTGGCCCAGCTCATGGGCAAACCATCCGGTAAGTACATCTGCCGGAAGATCCGCTACTTTTATGTCTTTACTATCACGAACCAAAATGGCGAGCTTTACCCGATATTTTTTAGTTTCTCCAAACAAGTTCGAAAGCTTGACAACGGGCTGAGCCTGCATGGTAGAAGATTTTATGGGCCCCTGCACCAGCGTAACTTCGCTATTGTGGAGCGCCTCATAGCGCTCCATCACCTCCATAAAGCTGTCCTTTATTTTTTGATTTTCTACGTTTTCAAAGTGTACTATCATTTTAGGTTTCGTTTCACAAGTGTCATTTTTAGTGCTTGTAAAATGTTGAACAGAGGTGTGCGGCACTGAAAGTGCCAGCAGAGAGGCAATAGCCAGCATGTACACTTTATTCAACATTTAGAAATTTTGGAATAGAAATTTACAATACCGAAAAACTGGTGGCGGCTTGTAGTATATACGTGAAGTGTGGCTATATTGTTTGATTGTAATTATTCAGAGCACTGGTCAAGAAATGATGCAATTTCTTTGGCAGTATGCTTTGCTGTTTTTCCTACTCCAAAAATGGTAGCAGAAGCAAACCCCGTCCAATTGCCATAGCCTACCAGCCAAAGAGCAGGTTCTTGTACGGATCGGGTGTAATTGGTTTCTATCCTATCGTTATCAATAATGTCCAGCTTTTCCAAATGACTCAAATTTGCTTTAAAACCAGTGCACCAGATTATTACATCGAATTGTTCTTTGGTATCATCATTCCAAATCACACCGCTTTCATAAAAGGCTTTGAAAGGTCTATGGTCTTTAAAAACACCTCTTTTCAAACCGTCCTTTACACTGTCCACCTGAACAATATTGCTTAGAGATATTTTCGGTCCAGCCTCATCCGTCTGCTTATTGAAGTATTTATCATTGGCAGCAGCAAAAAGATGACGGCCATCAATGTGTTCAGGTAAAAATATGGGCTCATTTAATGTGACCCACTTTGTAGAAGCCACTTTTGAAACTTCGGCCAAAATTTGAGCTCCGGAATTTCCACCACCAACTACAATTACTTTTTTACCAATGAGCTCATCAGCATTCTGATAATCTACCGAGTGTATTTGTTGCCCTTTAAAATCGCTGGCATTGGGGTACTCTGGAATGAAAGGATTCTTAGATGTGCCGGTTGCGCTTACCAGACTTTTACAGAAAAACGTTCCTTGATTCGTTTCAATTTGAAAAACATCACCACTTTTAGAAACCTGACTTACCGAAGTGTTTCTCAAAACCGGGAAGTCATACCTTTTTTCGTACGCGGCTAAATAAGTTAGGAGTTCGTATTTAGTAGGATATTCGTTTTTGCAAGGCGGCATTTGCCAGCCCGAAAGTGAGCTGTACTGTGATGGAGAGAATAAATTCAGGCTATCCCAAGTGTGAAGCCATGCACCACCCGGTTCGCTCTGGTCATCCAATATTAAATAATTGGAGCTTGTTCTTTTAATGAAATAAGCAACGGATAACCCGGCCTGGCCACCCCCAATAATGATGGTGTCGAAAATCTTATTTTCTGAATCTTGAAGCATGGTTCGAAATTAGAATTTTTCGTGGGCATATATCCTGAATGAAAGGAGTGTTTGGTGAGGCGATAGTTGAGATTTTGAGCGGGCCGCAATTCCGCGTGAACGAATGGTAGCCCATTTATTGATTTATCTCAATTCCATATAAAATACAGCATTCGTTTATTATTGGCGCAGCGAGTTCCATTATCTGCTCTTGGGTCATTTTATTATGTTCCCAAGATTCGTTAAGCGTAAATTTCTCAGAATACTTGTTTACGAAACATGAAGCAACTAGATCAGCCGTATCTGGATTAATGCTCTTTAAAAAATTTGAACTATTTAATATTTGTTCTTTCATCTGTTCTTTTTGTGAAAGTGTCCAGTCTTCATTTTTCGGATGGGGTGTAATCAAAAGGAAAATTCCAATTATCAGAACTGATATACCTGCAATCTTAAAAAACTTGTCAAACTTCTTGTGCCAAACCTTTAATCGCGCTACATCTTCTGTTTTTTTTGGTTTAAGTTTTATGATATGAAAACCCACCAGTGTCATATAACTTCCACTGATTAACATACCAACTGCAATTCCTGTGTCAATAATGTCAGTCATGGTTTATGTACGTATCTGCTTACTAAAATTGTAATAAAAACTGCGATTAAGCCCGTTGCAATGAGAATCCAATAATTTATTTCACCATAATATAGTTTGAACAAAATCGCTGTTAAAATCAATCCGGCTACTAATCCAATTGTAATGTATATCTGTTGATTTCTATCCATCAGTTTCATGTTTGCAATTCGTTTCTGTCGGTTGCTGCCGACTGCAGGCTAAATAACATGTTATTTATAACCCGTATACATTTCCCCTGCAATATAATCACTCTGCAATAGTGATAATCACTTTCCCTTCCTGCAAGCCATCGCCAAAATATTGCATGGCTTCCCCGACTATTTAATTACCAATTTTTTATTTTCAATGAGTTTGTTGGCTTTAGCAAAGCTTGATTGGCAGGAGGTGGGTAAATGTTGCGTGGAGTATGTTTTTCATTGTCAGGGTTGATTGTTTTGATATGAGCTGATGTTGACTTAAATGGTGTTTATTCTCTTACTTTTTTATACTCATCCAAACATGTATCCAGTGGTTTTCCATTTACATGAATACAATCGCAAAAATCATATCCTGCCGATTCATTTAGGGTATTGGAAAATTGAGTCCTACAATCAGATAAAGAATTTCTAGGCATTACATCAAAGCCATATCGAGCTAATAAAAAGATTAAAATTACTGATGCAAGTACTCCTGTAAAAAACCAAACAGGAAATTTCATGTCATATTTTTTAGGTTTTTGAAATATTTCGCAATTGGAAAAGTGAGGATATGGGAGTAAATATTTTAACCTATCATAATTCCAGACTAGCAGAAATAGATTGGCAAGTACCATTAGTGGTGAAGTGAGAAACGAACCTTCAAACCGCAGAGCGAAAGATAGAAGCCAAATATTTACAATAATCGGAAAGTACAATAAAGCTCCAAGTGCCACAGTACGTGGTATGAGTAATAAAATGGCGGCAGTAACTTGTGCAATGCCTATGAAGGTGTAATAATAACCGGTATTATGTAAAGCGGTAAGATAAGCACCCATGGGGTGCAACTCAGAGAGTCCACTCGCGAATTTTTCTCCTATAATTTTTACTAATCCTGCAAAAAGAAAGGCATAAGCCAGGCTAAGCCGGCAGAAAATTGAAAATAACCAATACCATCTGTTGCTCTTAATCTTTATATAGAATTGGTCAAATTTTGAAAAGCTATTCAATGGATACGATGGGTTAAGGTGCTAATATCTGAAAATGAGAAACTTTGAAATGCTTGCCAGGATTGTTTTATAGTACAAACGTAATTGATAAGTCAAGTTACGTTAATTATCACCTTCCCTTCATGCAGGCCATCGCCAAAATATTGTACGGCTTCTCCGGCCTCACTTAAGGTAAACTGCCTGGGCTCAAGTACGCATTTTAGTTTTCCCTCGGCTATTAGCTGGTGCATGTAGTTTAGGTCTTTGTTGGCTTTAAGGGATAATATGCGCATCTTCTTTTTATAAAACGGCCCTTTTATCAGAATCCCTAAAAGCTTACTTATTTCGCCACCCACGGTTATGTATTCTCCTTTTGGTTTTAAGGCTTGCGAATAGTCTGCTGGTGAACGGGTGGTTTTTGCATCCAGAATAAGGTCATACTCAATACCACTTTGTGTAAAGTCTACCTTCTTGTAATCTATTACATGGTCAAAGCCAAGGTTACACATCATGTTTAGCTTGTTCCCGGTATCTACACCAGTTACATTGGCATTGTACAGTTTGGCCAGTTGAAGTGCAAAAGTGCCTACTCCGCCACCAGCTCCGTTTATCAATATCTTTTGATTTTCTTTTAGGTTGCCACAATCAAAAAGCCCTTGGTAGGCCAGCATGCTGGCGTGTGATAGGGCAGCAGCTTCTGCAAAGCTCAAAGTTTCTGGTTTGGGTGTAAGCACCTTTGGATCCACGCAAACATATTCCGCGAAAGCGGCAAAATTATCATCCGAAATATCACCATACACGGCATCACCTACTTTGAAGGATTGTACCGATGAACCTACGGCATCCACCACTCCTGATAATTCCATACCCAGGATGGGGCGCTTGGGCTTAGTAAAACCAAACATAAGCCTGTATACATTGGGCTTGCCACGCACAGCACTCCAGTCATAATCATTCACCGCAGCAGCGTGTACTTTTACCCTCACTTGGTTTGCCTTGGGTTCGGGCTTTGGTACTTCCTGAATTTTGAGATTATTGGGAGGTCCATATTCAGTGTACACTACGGCTTTCATCTTTTCCATGATGTTTATAGGGATTTTTGAAACAGCGGCTGGCAAGCACACTGCCCATGTGGTTTAGTTGAATTCTAGGGCTTATAGGTAGCATAAGCATTTGTGGTCAAATACTTGAGGCTCGAAGTTAGGGTTTCAAGTCTGTTTTTGAAAGGCTCTATTTGTTAAAATATGTGAAGCGAGTTTTATTGAATGAACTGCTGTTTACCAAAATATGGGCACTTAAAATTGACTTTAACAAATTGTGTGCAGGCCTTGATTTTAAGGAAAATTTCTTTATATATTTAAAACCGTTGATCAAGGGTCATTAGTATCATCAAACTCAAGACTCACAAGCTTCACAAAAGATGGTGCTGTTTCCTGACCTCGTTCATTATTTACATAAAGAAAATGAAGGCTAGCGAAGATCCAAACGGGACTCTGCTCTAGCTATGTATTTGCCTTTTAATAGATGTGCTTGATCAAATAATACCAATTCAAAAAAATAATTTTAATCGGATGACACTAGTAAAAACAAAATCGGAGGAGCTTCTGGAAAGAAGAAGCAATGTAGTGGCCAACGGTGTGGGCGTATTTAATACGGCTACGGTGCGTGAGGCCAAGGGAGCCATTATAATAGATGAGGATGGACGTGAGTTGATTGACTTTGCTGGAGGTATAGGTGTAGTAAATGCTGGGCATTGCCCTGAGCCTGTGGTGAAAGCCATCCAGAAGCAAGCTGCAAAATACATTCATACCAGTTTTAATGTAGTGACTTATGAACCCTACATTAAGCTGTGTGAGGAATTAGCAGAAATTTTACCTCATGGCGAAAAGACTAAAGCTATGCTGGTGAGTACCGGTGCTGAGGCCGTGGAAAATGCTATAAAGATTGCTCGCCAGGCTACTGGAAAGCAAGGTGTGCTTTGTTTTACAGGCGCTTTTCATGGGCGTACCATGATGGCAATGACTCTAACGAGCAAAATCAATTACAAAACTGGCTGTGGCCCATTTGCTCCAGAGGTTTATAGATTGCCTTTCCCCAACTTTTACAGATATGGTGAAGCTAAGGATATGGATCAGTTTGTGAAAAAAGAACTGCATAGGCTTCATGAAAGTAGCTACAACTTGGTGCAGCCAGAAAACCTGGCAGCCATCATTTTGGAACCAGTGCAAGGTGAGGGTGGCTTTAATGTGGTACCCCCAAAGTACCTGGAAGGGCTTCGTGAATATTGTACCAAGCACAACATTATGCTTATTCTGGATGAAATTCAAAGCGGCTTTGCACGTACGGGTAAATGGGCTTCATGGCAACACTACAATGTAAGGCCTGACATTAGTACGTATGCCAAATCTATGGGTTCAGGTATGCCTATAGCGGCAATACTGGGCAGGGCAGAGGTGATGGATGCGGCAGCTCCCGGAACAATTGGGGGTACATATATTGGAAATCCACTCAGTTGTGTGGCGGCTTCGGCCACTATTCAGTTTATGAAAGATGAAAACCTTAATGAAAGAGGTACAGAAGTAGGGAACATTATACGCGAAAGATTCCTTAAGATAATGGGCGAGTGCTCAGAAGTAGGGGATGTGCGTGGTTTGGGAGCCATGATGGCTATTGAATTTGTAAAAAACGGAGACCCCAAACAGCCAAATCCCGAGATCTGTAGCGAAGTAATAAAAGGCTGCGCTGGCCGTGGTCTTGTTCTCTTGAGTGCCGGCACGTTCAAAAACGTAATTCGAGTATTGGCACCACTGGTTATCACTAACGACCAGCTCAATGAAGGTTTAGATATTTTAGAATCAGAAATTAAAAAGGCTTCGGCCAAAACAATATGAAACCATTTGCAATAGCGGGAATCCAAATGAAGGTTTCCGCAGTAGCTTCTAACGTAGAAATGATGAAGCTAAAGTTGGACATTGCCATGAACCTGTACCCTTGGGTAAATATGGTGGTGTTTAGTGAACTCTGCGCGCATGGGCCGCTTACTCACCATGCTGAAGAAGTGCCTGGTGCATTCGAAGAGGAGATGAAGGCTATGGCCAAGAAGTACGGGATTTGGCTTTTACCAGGATCCATTTTTGAAAAAAATGAAGGAAAGATTTACAACACGGCAACGGTGATCAACCCAGACGGAGAGGTGGTTACCAGATATCGCAAGATGTTCCCGTTTTACCCTTATGAAGTGGGTGTGACGGCAGGCCATGAATTTTGTGTATTTGATGTGCCGGATGTGGGACGTTTTGGAGTTTCTATTTGCTATGATATGTGGTTTCCTGAAACCATCAGAACATTGGCGGTGATGGGGGCTGAGGTAATTCTCCACCCTACTTTGACAGGAACTATTGACCGCGGAATTGAACGCTCGATAGCACTTGCTATGGCAGCGGTAAATCAGTGTTTCTTTTTTGATGTAAATGGATTGGATACTGGAGGCAGTGGACTATCAGTAGTGTGCGGCCCTGATGGAAGATTTATTCACGAGTCAGGTAGTACAGAAGAAATATTTCCAATAGAAATAGATATGGAGCGCGTAAAGCGTAGTCGTGAATTGGGTGTGCTCCGATTAGGGCAACCACTTAAGAGCTTCCGTGATCACATTGGTGATTTTAATATTTACCAACCAGGTGCAGATCATTCTTATTTAAATTCATTGGGACCACTTATTAAGCCTACCCGCATGGATAAGCTGGCTGAGCTTAAAATTATTGAAGATACATACGAACATGAACAAGCCGCATCCCTGGTAGGGTATAAAGGCGATGGGCAATTAAATCCAAAATAATATGGGATCAGTTACTTCAAGTAAAGGAAAGGCACCGGGCCGATTGAAGGACTTTATAAGTTGGTTTGAAATACCAGCAGTCAACTTTCAAAATGCGGTTAATTTTTACAATCATATCTATGGAATTGAAATGGAAACACATTTTTCCGTTGAGCATTCTATGGCTTGGTTTCCGGCAAATCGAGGAATAGGTGGAGCCATTGTAAGCGGACCTGGCTCTACTCCGAGTGAAAAAGGCCCATTAGTTTACTTGAATGGAGGAGCAGATCTGAATACCGTACTAAACCGCGTGGAAGAAGCTGGAGGCCGTGTGGTTTTACCCAAAACTTTAATCAACGAAGAATCAGGCTATTTTGCTATATTCATAGATTCAGAAGGGAATAAACTCGCGCTGCACTCAAAAAACTAACCTGTGACCAAAAAGAAGCAAATAAGCACCCCATACTATAACATTAGCCAGCTTCGTGTAGACTATTGGAATGGGCTGAAAAACGAAACCACCGAATTGGCTCGCTGCCATAACGGCTCCGCAAATCAAAAGAGCCACATAAAGGAGGTGAAAGAATATTTGCGGAAGTTGGAATCAGTAGAGTCATTTTTTGCTTTTCCTGGTTTTCACCGGATGAAAAGCTTTTCGGAGCAACTGGCAGAAGGGAGGTATGGCGAGCTGGCCAGAAATGTGGTGGAAGATGTAAAGCAGCTCGTAAGCGATAGCTATAGAGGTAACCCCCGGTTTTTAGAAGAGGATTTGCTCAATGAGCAACCCCAAAATACAACGGGTAATCAGGGAATAAGTAAAACTTACTTTGAAGTACTCTTTGTGGAAGAAATGACGGAGCAGGAAGAGTTGGATTTACGTGCCGATATGGCCAAGCTTCGCAATCCTAATGATCAATTTACGTATGGCGTGGTGGTTAAGCGATCTTTTCAGGATGCTTTGATCGCCTTGCTTTTTAATTATAATATTCAGGCGGTAGTGGTGCGTTATGCGCCTTCTTATTATTCAAAGGGGATTGAGCCAGAGGTTAAGCCTTACATTGAGTATGTAAAAAAGTTGGATTTTTCGGCTAAGCCTGAATACGAATTGGGTCCCATTTTAGGTAGGCTTATTCGTCAGTTTAGGCCAGAGCTGGATGCGTATTATGTTACGGATACATCTTTGGGAAACTTGAAAGACAAGACTATCAGCGTTTTCAACCGCATTTTTTATAGAAAAGAGGACCTTCAGGAAATTCACCTTACCGTAATGCGTGGCATTGAAGATAGATATGACGCGCCTTTCTTTTCTGCATTAAAAAAATATAGCCAAAAACCTACGGGCGTATTTCATGCCATGCCCATTTCCAGGGGTAACTCGGTTTTTAAATCCAGATGGATAAAAGACTTTGGAGACTTTTATGGTAGGAATATGTTTTTAGCAGAAACATCGGCAACTACCGGTGGTTTGGATTCCCTGCTTCAGCCAACTGGCCCACTCAAAAAGGCGCAGGAAATGGCAAGTGATGCCTACGGCTCTAAGCGCACTTTTTTTGTCACCAATGGTACTTCTACCGCCAATAAAATAGTGATGCAGGCGCTGGTAAAGCCTGGTGATGTAGTGATGATTGATCGAGATTGTCATAAATCACATCATTACGGATTGGTGCTTTCGGGCGCTTTTCCAGTATACCTGGATTCATATCCCATAGAGGAATACTCCATGTATGGGGCGGTGCCGCTAGAAGAAATAAAAGAAAAGCTGCTAAAACTGAAAGCTGCTGGAAGGCTGGATAAAGTGAAAATGCTGCTTCTCACCAATTGCACTTTTGATGGATTGGTATACAATGTACAGCGCGTGATGGAGCAGATTTTGGCTATAAAACCGGATATGATATTTCTTTGGGATGAAGCCTGGTTTGCCTTTGCGGGATTTTCATACTTATACAAGCAGCGCACGGGTATGTTTGTAGCCAGAAATCTTTACCGGAAATATAATAGTGATAAGTATAAGAAGTTTTACAAGCAATACATTAAGGCTTTGCCAGAAGGTGAATGCCCGATATACCCCGACCCTGAAAAGGTAAAAATACGGGTATACTCTACCCAAAGTACGCACAAAACCTT
>JAUHWX010000107.1 GCA_030427285.1 Bacteroidia bacterium | reverse complement strand
ATTCAGGAAATCAGAAAGTGTTTTGGGTAATTGGGCATCAACCAAAAACTTCACGAGGCAACTTTATGGATGCTTTTTATTTGAATGGCTTTGGAGGCGTAGCTTATACAAGCCAGAAAATCTTCTCTTTCCAAATCAGGATAGTCTTCCATTAACTCATCTATCGTCATTCCTGAGGCTAAAAGTTCCAGCATGTTTTCTACAGGATATCTTAAACCCCTAATAGTGGGCTTGCCGTGGCAAACTTCTGGGTTGATGGTGATTCTGTTAAGCAAGTCTTTCATGAAAAAGAGATTTTCCCAAAGTTAAGAAATACTACGTTGTCGAATCACTTCATAAAGCAAAGCTCCCGTAGCTACTGAAACATTCAGTGAGCCAATCTTTCCAAACATTGGAAGTTTTACAGTAGCATCGCATAGTTTAAGATACTCAGGTGAAATTCCATCTTCTTCAGACCCCATGATTATACAGGTAGGACCACCAAGGTCAGCATCGTACAAAAGTGTTTCCGTTTTTTCTGTACAGCCTACCACTTTTAGTCCGCTTTCTTTCAAAAACTTGATGGTGTCTTTTAAGTTCATTTCCCGGCAAACGGGAATGTGGCTCAAAGCTCCGGCTGAGGTTTTCAAAGCATCATAGTTTACTGGAGCGCTATTTCGTGTCGGGATTACAATACCGTGAACGCCTGTGCATTCTGCCGTGCGACTTATGGCGCCAAAGTTTCTAACGTCAGTTACACGGTCTAAAAGAAGAATGAGAGGGTCTTCGCCATTTTCATAGCAGCGGGCAATTACCTCTTCAATATTTTGAAATTCAACAGCAGCCGTAAACGCAATTACACCTTGATGATTTTTGCGTGTAATACGATTTAGTTTTTCGATAGGAACGTATTGAAACGGAGCATCATATTTTTTGATTACATGCCAAAGTTCCTGAAAAGTAGGGCTCTTCAGTCCCTTTTGGATCATGATTTTGTCCATTTCTTTCCCGGACTCAAGGGCTTCTAAAATGGGCCTAGTACCAATAAGGAGACCGTTGCCTGTATTGGCTTTGCTGTTGTTCATCCTGTTCTCTTTTAATGTCTTTGCTATTGTAAATGTGCCCATTGCGCCAGGCTTCTATGGCTTGCCCCCAGCCGTAGCGGTAGCTGTTCATTCTTTCCAGCGAATAATCATTATTGGTAAAGGGATTGCTCACTCTTACAAAATTGAAATAGTAAGATAGGGAAGAGGCTTCATCTCCATAAACCCATGCCTCGCCAGCGGTAGAGCTATACACCCGGTTGGGTGGCCCATAGATAACGTATATAATTCCGCGGTCAGTTTTCCAGCCTTCCAGGTAAGAACTAAAAAAGATATTGGCCAATTGCACCCGATTGTAAAACGCTTCAATTAAAATTTTAGAGCGCTCTAAGCTTCCTGCGCGCTCTTGCCAAAATTCATCTACCACGGCCTTTGTTTGTGCTGAATTACCAAATGTAGCGGCCAATTCTTCATACTCACTTTTGGTGGTGAGATATCTCAATGGGTCACCCAAATGCTCTTTTTTGGCAATAAATGGAAATTCATCATAAAAGGAATATACCGTGAAACCATGCCATTGGTTTGTATCCAATCGAAAATGGTAAAACCCATGTTGGCTAAAACTTAATTTTTGATCAGCTCTTACGGTAAAAGTACTATCGGGATCTAACTCAAAGGCTGGTGTGTTTACGCTGGAGTAGGGCGGCAAAGCCAGTGGGAAATCACGATTGTAGTAGCTAACAACGTACTCAGCAGCAGGCTTTGGAGTGTAATCCAATAGGAAAGGGACATTTACAGGGATATGATTTTTATAAATCACATTACCAGCTGTATCTGTCATTAAAAAGTTTTCTTTGGTATGAATATTACTTTTGTCAATTCTCACAAAATTGTCAAACTCCACCTGACGGTTTACATCCACCATCTTGAGGGTGAGCACATATTTTTGATCTTCTGTTTTTTGAGTAGTGTTGATATCAAAATAACCTGTAAGCGCCTTTTGCGGTGGAGCAGGAGCTTCATCAACGATGTTAACCAAACCGCTATCTAAAGATTGAGTTAACTCAAAGCTCGCAACAAGATTAAAGGCAACGCTAAAATTAGCTTTGTAGGTTTTTGATTCGGTCTGACGCATGTAGAGTAAATCGGTGCTGCTAATACGATAATATACACGACTTACATCTGGTGTCAAATGGTGAATTACAAATTCGGGACGAGGGGCCAACTCTTTGCTATCGTATACGTAGGCTGTGTTTGTAGCTTGAAACCCTTCTTTTGATCTACAGCCAACCATCAGCGCCAGCCCTAGGAGAAATAATAAAGTTGTTCTAAATAGTTGCATCAAAAAGAGATTTACTGTTTCATCAAAAATGATTTCAGCCCAGAGTACAAAGTTAAAGGATGACTTGCATTTGCAACGGAAATCAAGGGGTATTCTTTATTCATCAAGGTAAAAATTAACAACGAAAAGCTAATAGTCCTAGTATGAAAGACGTTGAAAGCCTAGAAACGGTTGACGTATCCAAAGTGAATTTTTGAAGTTCGTACGTCAAAAGGGTTTTGGTCATCCTTGCCAATAGCGTAAAATAAGGAGAAAATACCGCCACGGGTCTCAAAATTTATACCTGCGCCAAGCCCTGTAAACCAATTGCTGGTAAAGGCGCCCCCAGCTCTATTTTCTGCGTAAGCAAAATCACCAAATAGTGTGAGATAATCATATTTGCCTATCATGTATCTATATTCCAAAGTGCCTATTCCATAAGAAGAGGCATAAATACTTTGCTCATTAAAACCTCGCAAAGTTTTAAGTCCACCAATACGATAGAGTTCATTTACAAATAGGTTTTCACCAAAAAGCGCTTGCGTTTGTAGTCCTGTTTTAAGAATGTGTTTTGTTGAAAATAGAGGCCAATAATAGTTTCCGAAAACTTGCCAGCTATATTGTCTTTGCTGCGTTTCACTGGTTTTTCTTTTTCCGGTAAGGCCATACGTTTTCACTTTAAAACCTTTGGTAGGAATAAGTGCTCGATTGGTTTTATTGAGTTCTAACCCAAGTTTGTAAAACACGGTGTTGAAAGAGCCAAAATCGCCAGTGCTTTGCCCTGAAGAAAGAGCCTGGAGCACATTTGAAGATTTATAATTAATACCCCCACTCACAAAACTGCCACTTTCAAGAAGGTATTTTAGCAATCCTTGTACATCTGTATTGACAAAACTGCTGTCCTGACGAAAGATGGAAAGATTAGCTTCCAACCAAAATGGTGTTTTGATTAGGTATGGAATTTCCATATCAAAGTTTAAAGTCTGAACACTTTCATCTGGCCTACGCCAACGAAGATTAAATTCTTCTCCTTTTTTGAAAACATGAAGAAGGCGCAGCTGAATATCACCATTAAGGTTAACATCGCCATTTTCTTCAGTATTCAAACCAATCACACCATCAATCTGGTTGCTTTTTACTTCCTCGAAATAGAGGAATAAAATGTTTTCATCTTTAGTAAAAGCTACTGCTGGTGGGTTTACCATATTCAGGTATTCTACCTGCTGGGTGCGTTCAGGTAGCTTTCGCAAAAAGTTTTCGCTGTAAAGCATACCTTCTTTATAACCTAAATCATGTCGGATTACATTTTTGGAGAATTTGTCAAAACCTTTTATCACCAAGCTATCCAAAGCGATTTGCGGACCTGGGTTAATGGCAATATTTCCTTTTAAGGTGTCATTTTCTATGTAATAATCTTCAAAGTTGAGAGACGCAAATGGGTACCCGTTGTTTTCTAGGTAGGTGAGGTAGTACTCCACTAATATCTCTAGGTTTTTTTTATTTGCTGCAAAGGAGTTAAGCTTGGCATTGGTAAGTTCGGGTATGGCAAAGCCCTTTGGCAACTTGATACTGGGTTGGGCTTGAATTGTTCTGGGCCCTGGGTTTATGGAGAGAAATACCAGGGTATCTTTTTGGCTCAGCTCACTTTCGGAAAACAAATAACCGTACGCGTAAAGCGCTGCCTTAGCGGATTGTATTTTACCTACAAGTTCAAGCGTGTCGCGGTATTTACCAGCAAGATTGTTTATGGTGTTGATCAAATCTTGCTGGGGTTTTTCAGTAAATGAAATACGAAGTTCCTGCGCCTGCAAACAGTAAAACCCAAAGAAGAGTGGTATGTAAAAAAGGAGTTTAGTCAACTTTCCAGTCAATGGGTTTTTGTCCTTGCTTTTCCAATATTTCATTGGTTTTTGAGAAATGGCCACAACCAAAAAAGCCAGTATGGGCCGAAAAAGGTGAGGGGTGCGGGGCCTCCAAAATATGATGTTTGGTGCTGTCGATCAAAGCTTTTTTTGAACGAGCAAAATTGCCCCAAAGAAGAAACACCACTCCCTTTTTTTCATCAGATATTTTTTTGATCACTGCATCTGTAAACGTTTCCCATCCGTGTTTCTGATGTGAACCTGGTTGTTTGTGCCTTACGGTGAGAACAGCATTGAGAAGCAATACCCCCTGATCTGCCCACTTGCTAAGGTCTCCAGTTTCGGGTAGAGGTAGGTTTAAGTCTTTCTGTATTTCTTTATAGATATTTTTTAATGAAGGGGGTATCTTAATACCTGGAGAAACAGAAAAAGAAAGGCCATTGGCTTGCCCTTCACCGTGGTACGGATCTTGCCCTAGTATAACCACTTTTACAGAGGTAAAAGGTGTGCGGTTAAAGGCCGAGAAGATTTTGGAACCAGGTGGGTAAACTGTTTGTCCTGCCTTTTCTGAAATTAAAAAACTCTTCAGTTTGGTAAAGTAATTGGAGTTGAATTCATTAGCGAGTTGATCATACCAGCTGGGGTGTATATCTGGACGTTTGTTAGGCATTAAAATAATTCCGTTTATTTATGGTTTTATATATGAAGCTTATAGGTAAGTTTGGAACTCAGCAAAATAAGTAACTTTGTAAGCTTATATTCAACATTAAGTAAATTATAATAATGAAAAAGGTAATAGCAGTATTAACGCTTGTAGCGATGGGAGTATTGGCTCAGTCATGTGGTGGCTCTGAAAAGTGCCCAGCATATTCATATAATACTGCTGAAGCAGATGCCTCGAATGGGTAATGAATTATATTGATCTAAAGGAAAAGTCACAACTCGAAGAACTCGTTAATAAATCAAAAGAACTGCCTAATGGAGTTCTGATATTTAAACATAGTACTCGCTGCGCCATTAGTAAAATGGCACTTAGCCGTTTTAGTAGAGGATGGGATGTAAATCAAGAAACATTACCAGTTTATTATTTGGATTTAATCCGTTTTCTTGAGGTATCCAATAAAGTAAGCGAGCAGTTTGGAGTACAGCATGAATCTCCACAGGTTTTATTGATAAAGGATGGCAAATGTGTGTATACCACTTCACATAATGCTATTTCTGCTTTGGATGTACAAGAGCAAATTAAGTAAATGGTAAAACGATTACTAATAGGAATTCTTTCTGTGGTTTCCTTCGGTGCATATGCGCAGTTGGAAACTTCTGCTGATTTTAGGAGGCAGGTTTTTAAGAAAGAGACAACCTTTGGTATTTCAGGTCATAGCCGAGGCTATGCAATCAATGCTCGTTTTATGAATTTCACCGATGGGTACACCAAGCAGGGATTGGAGGTTGAACTAACAAAACTTCGACACCCAAAGGAGGTAAAGACTCCCAATAATCAATCCTATAGCTCTTCGCGTGGTTTTGTGTATAATCGTATAAATACTTTTTTCTCGCTTAGAGGCGGTTATATTCGTGAAAAAATTCTGTTCGATAAGACAGATAAGGGCACTGTTTCTATTTCGTTGGTAACAAGCGGTGGACTTTCTTTAGGTCTATTAAAGCCTGTTTATGTGGTAGTTACAAGGGAGGTGCCACCTAATTTTTTAGAAAGTGAGATTGTTCGATACAACCCTGGTGATCCTTTGCAGTCTAATGTTCAAGGAGAGGCTAATTTTTTTAAAGGAACTGGTGAGACAATCCTCTATCCAGGTGTATATGGAAAATTGGGATTTAATTTTGATTACAAGGTTTCAGAAAAAAAAGTAACGGCTTTGGAGGTAGGGATGATTTATGACTATTACTTCAGAGAAGTGCCTATTTTTTATGAAAGGGATGGAGGAGAGGATATTAATTGGGCTGGTTTTTTCCAGTTTTATGTAGCCTTCAATTTTGGATTTAGGAAAAATTAACAAATGATAGAAACGGCTGATACAGTCAATGTAAAGATAAAGCAACCAAAGCCTAAGTGGCTAAGGGTAAAGTTACCTACCGGAAATACGTATAGAAATGTAAGGAAGCTGGTAGACACTTATGGGTTGCATACTATTTGCCAAAGCGGAAATTGCCCAAATATGGGAGAATGCTGGGGTGAAGGTACAGCAACTTTTATGATCTTGGGAAATGTATGCACTCGCAGTTGTGGCTTTTGTTCTGTAAAAACAGGCCGACCTGAAACTGTAGACTGGGATGAGCCAGAAAGAGTGGCACGATCTGTAAAATTGATGGGTGTAAAACATTGTGTCATTACTTCTGTTGATAGGGATGATCTAAGAGATGGAGGGTCCATCATTTGGAAAGAAACAGTACAAGCTGTGAGGCGCATGAGTGCAGGTACAACTATGGAAACATTGATTCCAGATTTTAAAGGAGAGACAGTAAATATTGATAGAATAGTAGAAGTCGCCCCTGAAATAGTTAGCCATAATATGGAAACAGTTCGCAGGCTAACGCGAAAAGTCCGTATTCAGGCCCAATACGATAGAAGTTTAGAGGTATTGCGCTATTTGAAAGAAGCAGGAGTACCACGAACAAAAAGTGGTATAATGCTTGGACTAGGAGAAAAGCGTGAGGAAGTAATAGAGTCGTTGGCGGATTTGCGCAAAGCTAATGTGGATATTGTAACGTTGGGCCAATATTTGCAGCCAACGCCAGGACATTTACCTGTGCAGGAGTTTGTTTCTCCTGAACAGTTTGAAGAATATAAAGAAGTGGGTTTAGAAATGGGTTTTAGGTATGTAGAAAGTGGACCTTTGGTTCGTTCTTCGTATCATGCCGAAAGACATATGTTTTAAGCTAACGTAAAATTAAATGCAGATAGATATATTTGCACAAATTGATAACTCAAGGATTAAACAATTCAAATATGAAAAAAGGAATACTGTATAGCTCGCTTGCCGGATTTGGGCTGGTATTGTTATCGCTAGCCGTATATACCAATGAAGGTACTAAAGAGTATTATACTCCTCGCGATGTGGTAACATCTCAGGATGGATTTAAAGGCGCAGCAGAGTGGTTACATAGGTTGAGAGCAAATCAGATAACTGGAGAAATTGACCCTCAGGATGTTGAGAATGCGAGAATTCAGGCTAGGCAGTTTGCTTCTAAAAAGAGAGGTAGTGCCTTAGGACTAAGTTGGACCAATATGGGGCCCAACGATGTTGGTGGAAGAACACGTGCTTTTTTGATTGATAAAAATAATCCAGACGTAATGTTTGCTGGTTCAGTGAGTGGAGGATTGTTCAAAAGTACCAATGCCGGTGCTTCTTGGACAACTGTAAACGATATGCAACAGAACCTTGCTGTGGTTTCAATAGCTCAGGCAATTGATGGTGACATATACTACGGTACAGGCGAGGATATGTATTATTCAGCCACAGGAACCGGTACAGGTGGTATTAGAGGTGAAGGATTGTTTAAGAGTGAAGACGGGGGAGTAACATTTGCATTAGTGCCAGGAACTGATGTCTATGGTGCAATTGGTAAAATAGAGTGCGACCCGAATGATGCTGACCGCATCTATATAGCTACTAACCAAGGTATAAGAGTTAGTGAAGATGGTGGAGGCTCATGGGTAAACCCATTATCTCCTATAATAAATCATGCAAAAGATATGACCATTGATGGCTTAGGCCAAATATGGGTTAAAGTTGGGGACAGGTTTTATAAGTCTGATGGTACTCCATCAGGTTTTGTGGAAATCTCAAAAAGTCCTGTAGGTATTCAGCCAGGAGATTTGCCTCGTACAAGCGGAAGGTCGCGTATGGCTGTTTCACCTCAAGATCCAAACTACGTGTATGTGATTACTACGGTGAACGATAACTTTGACAAAGCTTATCGCTCTACTGATGGTGGTGCTTCATGGACTGTAATTGGTGAACAAAACTTTTACCTAAACCCACATGGTGCGCAGGGAAATGGACAAGGAAACTTTGATAATGCCGTTACCGTGGATCCAAAAAACAAGGATAGGATACATGTAGGTGGTGTTACTCTATGGGAGTGGTCACTTAATGATGGATGGGAACTGGCAGCTTCTATCGGTGGTGGAGGCGGAGGCTTCCCATTTTATGTTCATGCAGATATGCATAACGTTGTATGGCATCCTACCAAGCCAAATTTTGTGTATGCTCTGAATGATGGTGGAGTTTTTCGATCAAAAGATAATGGAGATACATGGGAGCCAATTTCTAAAGGTTATGTGAGTTCTCAGTTTTACTCAATAGCTATTGGAGAGGGTGGAAAAATATTGGGTGGTACACAGGATAACGGTACCATTTTTATTGATCCTAATACGTTTTACCCAGAGTCAGGGGTAAGAACTCCAGGTATTAACTTCAATGGCTCAATAAGAGATGGAGATGGTGGATATGCAGAGATGTCCAAGCTTAACCCAGATGTTCTGTTTAAAGAAATGCAGTATGGTGTTATGGGAAGGTCTACCGATGGTGGAGTAAGCTATGATGCTATTTATGATTTTGACCGTATGGATCCAGGCGGTGTGGCAGGAAACGGTACTAGCAACTTTGCAGACTTCATTATGCCATTCTTATTATGGGAAAAACTAGATGACCCAAATAGTACTGATGAAGTTGTTTTTTCTGCCGATAGTCTTACCAGAGACTATGGTTCTGGCGGTGGAGACAGCGTTTTTACTGGAACTTTTGTAGCTCCACATTTTGAAAAAACCACAGTTAATGGTGAAGTAGTAAATACAACTGCAATGATGGATATAGCAGGGTTTACTTTAGATGCGGGCAACAGAAGGGTTACCGTGGATGGAAATGGAGACCTTACTGTAACAGGTGGTGCTTTAAATGGAAGTTCATTCATTAGACAATTTAATGATGCAAACAACAAAAACTTACCTACCATAGAATACAAGGTGTCTTTTGTGCAGGCAGTTACAAATGCTAATGTGATAGCAAAACTGCCAATATCTTACAATGCAGGAGATAAGGTGATTGTGGAGAGTAGAACAAACGAAATTGAGATGATTTACACTCTTCCTACTGCCGCAAATTCTATCACCAATCCGAGAGTATCTTTTACAGATGCTGTTCAGTCTGCTTTCTTTGTAGGTTTAAGAACAAATAATTTAAATGTTCCGGCAGGCAATCCTAATGATGCCGGAGGTATCTGGATGACTAGAGATGTGTTGACAAACTTGGTTTCTACACCGCAGTGGTATCATATTGGTACTTTGTTCTTAGGAGAAACCCCACAAACAATGGCGGTGTCTGGTGATGGAGATGCCTTATATGTAGGTACTACCGCAGGACGCTTGTATAGATTCTCAAATCTGAATAATGCCAGAGACTCGGCAAGTGCAGATATCGATGATTTTTACACAACAGATTCAACACGAGCAAGTACTTCAGTTGTTCAAAAAACTTTAATCAGAAGTTTTGGATCAGGAAGAGCTATTACCGGTATAGCAGTGCACCCATTTGATAGTGACAAGCTTGTAGTTACCTTAGGAAACTATGGAAATACTGATTTCGTTTACTACAGTGGTAATGCTACAGCGGCAATGCCTACTATGACCCAAAAAGACTTGGGTACTTCAGGACTGCCTGATTTTCCAGTATACTCCTGTACTTTCAACTTCAATGATCCTGCTGGAAAACAAGTAATCATTGGAACTGAAATGGGAGTGTATACTACCGATGATATTTCTGCCACCGCAGTGACCTGGACACAGGAAGTTTCTGGGATGGCCAATGTACCTGTATTTGATTTGGTTCAACAACAAACTGTGAGGTATGACTTATATCCAGTGTTTCAGGAAGGCTTTTATGAAGGTGCTATCTATGCGGGAACTCATGGTAGAGGAATTTTCAGAACAGCAAGTACCTCAGATTACATTGGTATAAAAGAAGTTAAGCCATCAGAAGTTGCTGAAGCAGCTAAAATGCTTAATGTTTATCCAAATCCTACTACTGATAGATTGTTTATTAATCTTGCTTTAGAATCTCGCACAGATGTAACTGTAACTATCAGAAGCATTAGCGGACAGTTGATGAAGAATGTGACCTACGACAACCTTTCTAAAGATGTTGAAAACATAGAAGTGGGTGTATCTAATCTTGCCAAGGGAACCTACATTATTACTCTTTCTAAAGGTTCGGAAATGATAGGTGGCAAATTTATCAAGCAATAGACCTTACTTATTAGTATATTGGAGTCCCCTCAGCTTAGCTGGGGGGACTTTTTTTTTACTAATTTGAAGTAACAAGAGCCAAACAAGGATAATCTACAAGTGGCAATACCTATTTTTATTTTAAGAAATCTGCATTTATGCCGAGTAAACCATTTAAAGTAATTGCTACAGCGATAGCCAAGTCTCCTAATTTAGAAGCAAATATTTTTGAATCAATGCGCATAACCTCTATGCTTGCTGAAAAGTTGATTTTGATTCATGTGGGCGCGAGGACAACAGAAGTAGAGTCATACTTTAAAGAGATTGTGGGTAGTTGTGACGTTAAGCTTAGGGATGTTGAGCTAGTGTGGGCTGAGGGCGATCCTGCCGAAGTGATCCTGGAGGTAGCTAGTTCAAATAATGTGGATTTGATTATTGCCGGAGCGCTACCGCGTGAAGGTTTGTTGAGATACTACAT
>JAUHWX010000106.1 GCA_030427285.1 Bacteroidia bacterium | reverse complement strand
TTAAAATTACTGTCTTTCTCCTTGTATTGGCTTAATAAATGGGATGAGGTGATTAGCAGAATGGCCGAGATTCTTAAAGCTTTATTTCGCATATCTTTTCTTTTTGGTGAAAATGATATCGCAAAATTGCATCTGCAGTGAGCTACAAAACGTTCACTTAAGTTAAGAAATGATGGAGGCTAACTTTTCTTTTCAAAAATACGGGCGCGTATCCGACTGAGGGATTGTGGGGTGATGCCCAAAAAACTGGCTAGTTGATGTTGAGGAACTCTTTGAATTAAGCCAGGGCGTTTTTGTAGAATTTCCTGGTAGCGCTGCTCCGGGGTTGATGTCTTAAACTGGTCAAAATCAATTTGCTGTTTAGCCAGAAGCTCTTCGGATAGAAGCCTACAGATGGTTTCAAACTTTGGAAACTTCTCAAACATATCTTTTTCCATATCAGGATTGGATACGGTAATTATGGAGTCTTCGGTAGTAGCAACGTAATATTCAGAAGGTGCTTTGGTTAAAACACAATTCGGGGTTATACCCTCCATTTCGGTATAAAATGCCGTTGTCTTTTCTTCGCCATCAATATCATAGTAAGTTCTTAAGCAGCCCTTCAAAACAAAATAACCCTCATTGGAAGTTTCTCCTGCGCTGAGTAAAACCGTTCCTTTTTCTACCGAACGAAAAATATCCAATGCTACCATCGCCTGTTTTTCATCTTCTGAAAGAGAAACATATTTTGAGATAAAGTCAAAAAGGATGTTTTGCATTTTGGTGTTTTGAAGACTTAACTCTGGCAAGTTAATTTTAATCTCCACAATCAATATTCATTAAACCCCTTCCCTGAAAAGATTTTGGGTAGACATTTTTCCACGCGTGATTCGCGGGTTTTGGCTTGCTTGGCTTGTGAGATGTGCAGGATGTAACTGCGTTGCCTTCCCGGGGTTAAGGCGTAAAATGCAGATTGAAGATTTGGGTCTTCGTCTAATCTGGTTTGCAGCTCTTCAGGTATTGGCTCCAGGTCTTTTTTAAACTCTACTTTCAGTCCTGCTTTTTCTACTTCTATAGCTTCAAAAATGTAGGCCTTTATAAGGTCTTCGATTTCTATAATTTGCTGCGGCTTGGTAAACTTTAATAGTCGGGCAGCTTGTGAGTTTTCACCGGGTTTATCCAGCAAATTGTTTTCATCACTAAGTAAGGCACCCTTAAAAAAGCTTAGAGCTGCATAATCTTTAAAAGCACTTACTATGGCCACATTTGCACCTTTGTAAGTGTAGCAGGGCACGCCCCATTTGCTTTCTTCGGTCAGGCCGCAATCGAGTGCAATTTTGCGCAGTAGCTTTAGCTCTTCGGGCCAGTTGTGAACCTTACATTGAGGAGTTCCACCTAATGGGCAGCGCCCGCAGCCTTCCGTAAAATATAAATCAACATCCGTATTCATACGTTAATCATTTAAGCCCTTTCCGGCCAAAATATCGGGGGTGGCTTTTTCAATTCTCGACACACGGGTTTTGGACTGTTTCGCCCCAGAGAAATGTAAAAGATAGCCTCTTTGTCGGCCAGGTGTTAAAGCTTTAAAAGCATCTTTCAATTCAGGATCTTCATCTAAGGCCGTTTGAAATTCTTCAGGCATGTCAAATTCCTTGGTCTTCTTCAATTCCACTTTTAGCCCAGCTTTTTCTACTTCTATGGCTTCGTGGATGTAAGCTTTGATTATTGGTTCCAATTCTAAAATTTCTTCCAGCTCGGTAAAGCGAAGTTGGCGGGCAGCCTGTACATTTTCAGTTTGCTGAATAAGAATATCCTCGCTGTCTTTTAGCAAAGCTCCTTTGTGAAAAAGCAGCGCACAGTATTCTTTAAAACCATGAATCAAAACTACGTTGCTACCATTGAGCGTGTAGCATGGAACTCCCCATTTCAGCTCTTCGGTGAGCCCGCAATCCAGAACAATGGTTCTTAATTTCTGATATTCTTCCTGCCACTTGCTGGCTTTATTAAAGTAGAAATCAACTTTTGGATTCATCATATTATTATGTTTTTCTAAAAGGGTTTTCGGTTTGCCGGTCTAAAGTATTGAGATGCTGTGGAAATAAAAATCATTTAGCGATTGGGGGTGGCATCAAGGTTTGCTTTTCCCTTTCCAAAAACTCTCTTATGGTAGTTGGCTTTTTACCTGTAAGTTTTTCGTAGTTATCTGAAATTTGGGGTTCGGCCTGCACACGAGGCAAAAAGTGTAGAATGGTCATTACTATGGCAAAATCACTTGGCACGCCTTCTTTTTTCTTTTTAAAATAAAAGCTGATGGGGTTGATGCTCTTGAATCTAAAATTAAGACCCGTTACCTGGCTCATTAAATTCGTGACATCCGCAAAGTTCTTGTTTTCAGTTCCTGTTATTTCGTAGGCTTTATTCTTAAAGTTTGAAAAGTCGAGAATAAGAGCAGATGTGGCTTCGCCAATGTTTTGCACATCCACCCAGTTGAATTTGGCTTTGCCGGAAGGTAGCGTTATGGTTTGGCTGCTTACAATTTCCGGAAGTAGGGTGGTGGTGAGGTTTTGCATAAAGTAACCCGGGCGCACAAATATGTAATTAAAGCCCAATGACTTTATGAGGGTTTCAATTTTGTGGTGCGGAATCACCTTACTCTTTTCTGCGCCTTGCACGGATAAAAACACGACATCATTTATGCCCATAGCTTTTGCTGCCTCAAGCAAAGGGCGGAAGTATTTCTCTATTTCTGAAATGTGTGGCGGGCGAAGCAGGAAAAGGATATCAACATCGGTAAAGGCAGCATTGAAAGAAGTACTGTCTTCAAAGTCAAATTGGCGAAACTTCAGATTGGGGCAATCAGGAAATTTATTTTTTGCCCGTTCCACATTTCGCACCCCTGCTATTATTTCAGATTCTTTGTCCGGTTTGCAAAGGAAATGAATCACCTCCTTTCCAATATTTCCGGTGGCTCCTGTTACGAGAATTCGCTTCATTACAATGGCAGCTTTTATTAGTAAAGTGGAAAATTACAGCATAAAGTAATAGCTTGAGGAAGCTTAATATTATTCACCGGTTAGCTGATAGAATCGGGAAGGATTTATGTAGTGTGAATGAAAGCTTTTTAGAGGCTAAACTGTGTGCCTAAAAGACCGTTAAGCAATGTAAATTAATGTAAAAGCAGGCCTTTGGTGTTTCAGTTGGGCCTATTATCCGGTAGATTTGTAACATGGGTTTTAGAAAAGTTAAAATAAGACTCCTCATTTTTTGCGCCTGCATAATTGGTATCCCAGGAGCGTATGCCCAGCTGCGGTTGGATGATAAACACGTGGGTGTAGCTTTAAGAATGGTAGGGCATCAGATGCTCCTGCATGCTGGCGATAGCACTTCTCGGGTTTTGCCTGTTGGCAGAAATGGGGATAGCTATGAGTTAAAGTTTGAAGCGCCTATTAAAATAGAACCCAATGAATTGGTGCAGGTGATGGATAGCGTGGTGAAACAAGCCAATATTGCCAAGAGCTATTTGGTAGAAATAGCACACTGCGACAATGAAGAAGTCTTGTATAGCTATGAAATTGGTGGTCCTGAGAAGATGGATATTATTCCTTGCAGCGGCAGGGAATTGCCTTTGGACTGCTACGTGCTTTCTTTCACAATTCTACAATTACCTTTGGTAGCAGACTCTCCAAACTTTGCAGAAACCAATGTAGCTTCTACTCAGCCGCAAGGCCATTTACCCATGGCTGTATCTACGGCTTTGCTGGTCATCATTACAGTTTTATGGTTTTACTTTAGAAAAAATCCTACCACTGATGATAGAAATGCCAACATGATTTCTTTGGGAGCTTTTGATTTTGACACGCTAAATATGGTGCTCTTGCATCAAGGGCAAAAAACAGAATTAACATCCAAAGAGTCTGACTTGCTGCTGCTGTTGTATAACTCTGCCAACACTACTTTGGATCGTGATACCATTCTAAACCGCGTGTGGGGCGATGAAGGCGATTACGTAGGAAGAACGCTGGATGTATTTATTTCTAAACTGCGGAAAAAACTAGAAGGCGATACTAAGCTCAAAATCGTGAATGTGCGCGGAGTGGGCTATAAGCTTATTTTGAATAATTAAGCCCTTGCCTAACAATAATGCTAAACCTAACCGAAGCCAATAGCCCTACCAAAGCGAAAATAGACAACATCACAAATACATGTTGGTGCCCAATAATTCCGGGACTGCTATCTAGTAAATAACCCATGATTGGGCCAACAAATATATCAGGTGTAAAACCTACTACAGAAACTACTCCAACAGCCGTTCCCGTTAATGCTAATGGAATTTTAGCTTCCTGTAAAACTGCAAAATACAAGGTGCGCACCGCATAAGTTCCGGTGGCTGTAATGATGAGGGACAAGAAAAACAGAAAATTGAGATTTGCAGAAATGCCACCCGTTACAAATGCAATAGCACCGAGGAGCATGGTGGCAAAGCCAATATTTAGCCAAAGCGAACTTCGGGTTTTATCGGCTAGCAGACCAATGGCTATGCAAACGATGGGGCGCAAGTACAATTGAAAGGTGCCGACTTGTGCGGCTTGCACTTCATCAAACAGCATGACCTCGCTGGCGTAAAGTGAAAATATGTCTGTGAGCTTGTAGCCTACATAGGCACACAAAATAATGATCATCAAAAGCCAAACGGATGGGAGTTTTAGTACCAATGTAATGTTGGTAAGTGAAGGGTCGTGGGTTCGGATTGCAGACTTTTTCTCATGGTCATCTTTTAGAAAAATGAAAACCAGGAGACCAATAAGAGCCACCAAAAAGGAAGAAAATAACACAACAAATCGAAAGGCTTCTTGGCGCTCAGGTAAACTGGCCGACTGAATATCTAGAGGTAAAAAGAGTGCGAAAATGAAAACTCCAATGGCACCGATTGATGCGGCTACAAAACCTCTGCCTCCTTCCAAAAAACCAAATGCGCGCCCTTGATTGGTGGTGCCGCCCCATACTCGTGTCGCCTTTATCATCGCGCCCCAAAACAAAAATATAGTGGTGAAACCCCAATAACCGAATAGCCATTTTAAAACTAGATAAGAAGGAAATGTAGCCATGAGGAAGCCGCCCAAAGCTGTGAGGAGCAAAGCAGTGGCCATGAGTTTTCGTGGAGAGAATTTATCTGCAATAGCGCCACCATATAAGTAGGAGAGAAGCGCCACCACGCCATAAATGGAAAAGCAAGTGCCCAGCTGAAAATTATTGACCTGAAAAACAGCTAGAAATGTGGGACGGAAAATACGGGCCAATACAAAGGGTAAAATAAAAATAGATTCGCCAGCCAAGATGAGCAACACAATGCGGTAAAGGGAAGAAGCATTGGTTTTTGTTGATTTCATTGAGCGGTGATATTTGCCTTATAAGATGAGTGAATCTTCACTTTAGCTAAAAAGCTTTGGCAAGATACAATTTGAAGAATCGAAGGTATCAGCTCCTAAATGATTTTTGAAAATAATAAAAAGCCATTATTTATTCCAAAGCAAATCAATCAAGTGTCCTATGATAAGTATTACAAAAGCGAAAGTCATGAGGCCCAACATATAGGCAAAGAATGCCTTTATGTAGTTCCAAACCTTTTTGCCAAAAAACTGGCCGATGGCCCAGGCCATGTATAAGATTCCGAGCAGGAAACCTTTGTCAATTATTTTTAGCTCAATAATACTGTCCATAGCTCCCGCCATGGCAAATAGGAGCATGCCCATCCCCATTACAAAACAGAGTAGAATAAGGATTTCAAAAAAGTTGTAGCCATATTTTCGGAAGAAAACCTTAATCCATAAAGCGATAAAGACCGCCATCAAAATATTGGAATACCCGTAGTGTTGCGAAATCCATTGAAAAATAGAAGTAGCGGTAGATTCTGCCTCAGCACCATAGTTTACATATCCATCTTCAAAGCTCAGGAGCTGTTGTGCGAGGGTGTAAACCAAGGAGCATAGTATTACAAAAACGATGGGCTTTACAAGGCGGTTTCTGTCTTCAAGGATAAATTGTTGAACGCTCAACCCAGGTCTTAGTAGTAGTTCCCTTATGGTAAAAAGTATACCCTTGTCAAAATTGAGGATACTGCCAATTTCAGACAGGATGTAAGCCCCATTTATCCTCTTCAGTTTTATGGGGTGACCGCAAGTTGAGCAATAGTGGCCATGAAGTATGCTGTTGCAGACTTTACAGTTTTTAATGTTTTCGGGTTTTGGCATGGCTTGTAAGTTCACACTTGAACAAGGGTTAATTGACTTTTAAGCTAAGTTTAGAAATTATATAGATTCACTAAAATAGCACATAAGTGCTATGAGTGATTGGAGGCTGGTGCAAACAAAAAAAGCATATCCGTTAAGATATGCTTCTTGTAATGCTAATAAGCTAAAGTGACAATTAAGAAACGCTAACGTTTACTGCATTTAGTCCTTTTTGACTTTCTTCAACTTCGTAGGATACTTTATCTCCTTCTCTAATTTCTTCTGTTAGGTTATTTGCATGCACAAATACATCTTTACTTCCGTCATCCGGTGTAATAAATCCGAATCCTTTGGCATCATTGAAAAACTTTACTGTTCCGTTACTCATAATTATTTTTATAAGCGGTAAATGTAGTGATTTAGCAATTGGTATACAGAATGATAGCAGAAATGCAGTTGTACCATTTTTTTTTGGATAGTTGTATCCAAACATACCACGTCATTAGGTCTTAAACCAAGGCCTATCACAGTTTACACTGAGACAGCTTTCCAATAGTTTTTAGTGCCTTCTGCCACCTGAGTAACTCATAGCTTCACCTTTGCCAAAGCTGTAGCTAAATCCAAGCGTCACAAAACGACCTCTTTGGCCAAAATCATACACGTAATAAGTGGGTTGATCAACTATACTTTCACGGATGCGCGAAGCAAAAATATCACGAACACCCAGGTTGATCACGGCCTTACCTTTCCACAATTTTTTGCGAATTCCTGCATCGGCAAAAGCAAACCCTGAAACTTCACCTTGTACAGTTTTATAACTGGACTGATAGTTTGGCGAAATCTCCAAGTCAAAACCTGCCGGCAGTTTAAATTTAGTAGTAAACTTTAGTGACCACTGATCTCCATTAAAGTCAAAGTTTTGGTTTTCAAATTCGCCTTCCCGGGCAAAAAAACCATAGTTGAAATCTCCTGTGAGGGTTAGCCATGTAAGGGGCGCATATTTTCCCGTTAGCTCTACTCCAGTTTTGTTATTGCTACCCACGTTTACTGGGGTTGTTACGTTCACATTATCTTGAAAAAAGGAAACGCGCTCCACAACATCTGTGGTATAAAGATGATAAATACTGCTGGTAAGGGAGGCCTTTTCAAAAATAAAAACCCCTGTCAACTCATAGCTGTCCGCATACTCAGGTAGCAGATCAGGATTACCCGTACGCACATTAAAGTTGTTTTGAATATTAAAGAATGGGTTTAGGTCCCAAAGTCGTGGCCTAAAAATTCGTCTTGAATATCCGGCCTGTAGCGAAAACCTTTTTGATATTTTATACGAGGTGTGCAGGGTAGGAAAAAAGTCTGTGTAGTTTTGATTATTGGATTCATTAGTGGTGGTGAGTAATGTGTTTAGGTCTGTATTTTCCACACGCAGACCAACTTTAACACCCCATTTCTCACCTTCGTAAGATCCGGTTCCATATACCCCTAATACTTTTTGGTTGTATTCAAAATTATTCGTGAGAGAGGAATCTAAAATCCAATCACTACCCTGTTGATTATACACAGCGTAGTCATTCCCTACATCGTTTATTTGATATTGAGCGCCCGTTTCCAGTATAATGGCATCGGTAATTGGGTTAGTGTAATCTAGCTTAAAGGTGTAATCAGATTGGTAAAAGTCGGTTTCTGTTCTCTGATTATTAGCATTTTCCTGACCAAAAATGTACTCGTTTGTAAACTCGGAAGATTGATCTTTTCCAAAAAATCTACCCAGTGTACTGAAAAGTAAAACATGGTCCTCATTATTTTTAAATTGCTTTTTGTACTGCAAGTCATACTGATACTTAGGGTTGGTAGCTTCAGTAGCTTCTATCCTTCGGTAGTTTGAATACAGTTGCCCTATACTGTCAAAGAGTTCAAACTCCGTTTCACCGGGCGAGTCCTCTATTTCATAGGCAAAGTTTCCCGAAAGAGTGATGGTGTTAAAATCATTTAAATAATAATCGGTGCCAAGAGTAATGTTATAAAAGTTTTCGTTTCTGTAGCTCAATCCATCACTTTCTACACGGGTATTATCCACCAGATTGCGGTTTATGCTTTCGCTGTAGCGTGGAAGTGAACGGTAGCCTGCTCCAAACTGTGTAAAAAAGTTAAAGTTTTCGGTACGCTGATTTAGGCTTACCCCAATGCTATGGTTATGCGGTACTCCGGTGTTTATAGAAGCTGATCCATTAAAGCCTTTTTTCTCTTCCTTTTTCAGAATAATGTTGATGATTCCTGATGTTCCTTCAGCTTCGTACTTGGCCGATGGATTAGTGATTACCTCAATGCTTTCGATCATATCTGCGGTAAGCGTGCCTAGCGCATTGCTTTGTTCATCGGCAAGTACCGATGGTTTCCCATTAATTAAAATCTGCACTCCAGTGTTTCCTCTCAAGCTAATTGTTCCTTCTAAATCTACATTTACCGAGGGTACATTATTTAATACATCTAATGCCCCCATCCCCGATGAGCTTATATCCTGACCAACATTAAAAACTCGCTTGTCGAGTTTAAATTCCATACTTGATTTTTCGGCCGTAACAGATACCTCATCTAGGCTTTCAGAGTTTTGGGAGAGCTTGACCTTTCCTAAAGTTATAGTCCCTTTTCTTACAGTAAAATCTGTGATACTCTGCTTTGTATAACCAATAAAACTGATTTCAATTCGAATATCGGTTGAGTTACTTTTAAGTATAAACTGCCCATCATCATCTGTGGTAGTGCCACTCATCACTTTTTCATTGGTAGTAGAAATGACCACGGCCGTAGCATAAGGAATAGGTGCCCCATCAGCAGCATCTACCACCGTACCAGTGATGCTAATATTGTTTTGTGCTAGCAAAGCAAAAGCGCTAGTAATAAAGAATGCTGCAAAAAAGTATTTTTTAAAAAAGGGCATATTTCGTCAAATTTTCAACAGTGCAAAGGAGTAAAGATTAAGCTAAGCGTAAAAGTATTTCAAGGTCAACAGCAGATTCATTCCCTCAAACTGCAACCTTCATAAATTACACGCAAGGCCTATGATGCCACACTTGAGCTTTGGTTTAATAAAAAAGTAAAAAATGTCGGAAACAGGGATGAATCTGTCGTTGGGCGAGTCCTTTTTTTGAGGTCACCCCTTTGTGGCTACATTTGTTTATATGTCTAAAAAACAAACACAATCAGGGGCTTTATGGTGGGAGCTGATTTTTCAGTTTCTTCTTTTGGCTATGACGTTTGTTTTTTACGTTTCTGAGCGCAGTAAGGGGCAGGTATCCATAATAATTGATGAGCCAAAGGTTATGTTCTTTTTGAATTATGCCGCGGCTGCTTATATCATCAATTATTGGCTGTTGCCAAAATATCTGTATCTCAAAAAGTACTTTCTTTTTGCTCTATTATTAGCCGCTGTAATTGGCTTGGCTATCTTTATTGAAGAGGGCGTTATAGAGCAGATATACTACCCTGATACAAGGGGCAGTCGTTTTCCCGGTATAGCTTTTAACCTCCTTACGGCTATGCCAATTATTACAATTTTAACGGGTTTCAAATTTGCTTGGGACGCACTCACTAAGCAACAACAAGTAGAGCAGCTACAAAGTGCTGTTAAGGAAAGCGAACTTCAGTATTTAAAGTCGCAAATAAACCCTCACTTCCTGTTTAATAATCTCAATAACCTTTATGCTTATGCATTGGAAAAATCGCCTAAAACCCCTGATATTATTTTAGAGCTTTCGGGCTTGCTGCGATATATGCTTTACGAGTGCAAGGCAGAATTTGTGCCTTTGCAAAAAGAAGTAAAGCAGCTGGAGAACTTTGTAAGCCTGAGCAAGTTGCAGCTTGAGGAAAGGGGTGAGGTAGAATTTAAAGTTAACCTTCATGGGGTAGGTTATGAAATCGCCCCACTAATTTTGTCAGTGTTTGTCGAAAATGCTTTTAAGCACAGTCTTTCCAGCGTAAGCGATGATATAAAAATTGAGATTTCATTGGAAATCACTGAAGAAGGTAGAATGCACTTTTTATGTTCCAATAGTTTTTCGGAGCAAACCAACACTGATGAACTTTCCAACGGTATTGGATTGAAAAATGTAATAAAACGTTTGAACATACTTTACCCAAAGGCCTATCAATTGCACATAAACACGGACAACGAAATGTACACGGTGAGGCTAACTATGGATTTACAAAAACCAGCGTAGTATGGATTGTATAATTGTAGAAGATCAAGCTCCCGCCCAGCGCGTACTCAAAAAGTACATAAGGGATATGGGTTCGCTTTCGCTAAAAGGTACTTTCAATAGTGCTATGCCGGCCTTAGAGTTTTTGAGTAAGGAAAAGGTTGACCTCATTTTTTTGGACATCCACTTGCCCAAAATTTCGGGTATGGATTTTTTAAAAACACTTTCAAACCCACCAGCAGTGATTTTTACCACTGCCTTTTCTGATTATGCGGTGGAGAGTTATGAAGTAGGTGTGGTAGATTACTTGGTAAAGCCTTTTTCTTTTGAGCGTTTTGTAAAGGCTGTTGCAAAAGTAAACCCGGCCTCGACCCCAAGCACATCAGCTACAGAGCAGAGCCATGATTTTTACATCAAGTCTGGTTATGAATACATCAAAGTAAATAGCGAGGATGTGATTTTTATTCAGTCGGACATGGATTATACGGAAGTAAACTTGGCAACTAAAAAACTGCTAAGCCCTCAAACTTTGCAAAACTGGGAGCAAAAGCTTGCTGCAAACAGCTTCATCCGCGTGCACAAATCTTACCTTATCAACGCTTCAAAAATT
>JAUHWX010000105.1 GCA_030427285.1 Bacteroidia bacterium | reverse complement strand
ATTCGAAAAGCGACTTGCTGATTGGGCCAATTTCTCCGCTGTGAAAAACAGTTAGTTTTCGGTTCGGTATATCAAAGTCTAGATTTGCAACACCTGAAATCCCGTCTAATTTCATTCGGATTAGATTTTCCTCGGAAGGACAATCCATTTTGGAAATTTGAAATACTGTCTTTTTCACACGGTTTTATTGGTTTTTTGAAAGCTACCTGTATTGAGGTTGTCTATCAAAATAGATATCTAAATTCAAGATGCACCCCTGTCAAAACTATTCATTGCGATAGAAATGCACAAGAGGAGAAGGCGTATAAGCTCTGCTGCATATTTTCATAAAATAACTAACTATATCCGCGATACGCCTTACGGGTCCATGAGCTTTCGTAAACCGTTGAATGCCCTATTTGCTTAACGTACTATTTCAGTTTTTTAAGATATGCTTCTAACTCGGTGATAACCCATTCAGGTTCTTCAAGATGGATGTAGTGACCGCTATTAGTAGTATACAAAATTTTTACATTGGGCTTATCTCTTTGCCAATCGGAAAACAGCCTTTTCTTAATTTGGATGTTCTTTGCAGTATTGAAATTATTTCTCTGATAAGAGATGAGAATTGTGATTGGAATACCTGTAGGCAGTGGATTCTTTCTCATTATTTGGTCCATTGTGTACACTTCTTTCCACTCGTTATAAACTCCAATTGGTTGATTCTTGTAATTGCTTTCCCATGCCGTTTTCATTGAATCTGCAGATTCTGGAGTCATCTGTTTAAAAATTTCTTCATATAAGTATTCATTGGTCGGATCGATTAAGAACAAGCCTGCAACTTTGGATGGAAATGAATGTTGATACTTTCTTACAATATGACCACCAAGAGAGTGACCGACTAAAACCATAGGTCCATCAATTTTGTTTTGACTGATTAAAATGTCTAAGTCGTTTACTAAATTTTCTATAGTCCTTGGATTATCTGTAGCTGGTGATTGTCCAATTCCTTTTCTATCGTAAGAAATAGTCTTGTAATTTTCAGAAATTCTAGTTTGAACTCTATCCCAATTATTCAAAGGATTTCCTAATCCTGATTCAAAAATGATAGTAGGTCTTCCGGTTCCTTTAATTAGGGTGTTAAATTCTACTGTTTCTTGCGTTTCTATTTCACCCTTTGTTTTTATATGGTCTTCCTGCGCATTTTTATTATTTGTATTCACGCATGATATAAAAGGGATGAAAAGTACTAGGCTTAATTTTGATATATTCATACTTGTGTATAACCTTATAGTATAAGTGTAGCGGACATTTATAATCGATTTATAGCTCATATACAGCAAAGAGATAGTGTAGTAAAAACGCTCAATATTAGTTCATCACTGAGCATAATGATAATACAACAGTGGCAAACTTTATTGCGTACTATTTTTTATTAGTTCAAATGTGTATTGCATTTGAGTGTCTTTATGAACTAAAAAATCTTGATAGGTTTGAAAAATCTCTATATCAGGTATAATTCCCCTATCGTAAAATTGATTGTCTTTTTTTGGAACATCTTGTTCAATGTTGTCAATAGAAAATTCTGTTATGATTTTTGATTTGGGCAAAACGTAACCAAAAGAAGTATGCCCATTATGTCCATAATAGCCGCCCATTGTTTCCTCTCCAATTACGGTGGTGTTTTCATTTCCGGCAACCATTGCGGCAAATAAACTTCCTGCCGAAGCTACGGCAGGGCTTATGAGAAGATAAATGTTTCCTGTAAAGGTATTTTCATCAGGCTCTCTTATTTTCATTTCATTTTCATCTTCACTTATGTAATATTTTCCTCCTTTTTCAATTGGGAATCTATTTTGAAAATCTCGATTAAATTTACCCACACCCAAAGGTCTTAGAAATTTAGGTGCTGAAATATCATAATATCTTAAAAGAGGAACTTTATTGAAACTAATCCATACCTGCTTGCTTTCTTGAAATTTTCTTTGAGTTAGATAAGAATATGTTACAACATCATTGGGGTCAGTTCCACCACCGCATTGCCGAATATCTACGATTAAATTTTTGATTTTATTAGATTTTATTTCTGCAAAAGTACTGTCAAGAAAAGCAAGATATTTTTTGTGTTCCTGAGATGTTTCGTTGCCCATGGCAAAAGTGTATATTGTTAAAACACCTGTTGACGAATTTATTTGATTGTATTTATATTTTTGATTTTCTTTTAATTCTGCATAATAAAACTGGTCATAGGGTTTTGAATATCTGCTGTTGAAATGTTTATAGTAATCCTTGTAACCAGCGCTTTTCAGGATCTTAGTTTCGTGTATATCAGAATTCACACTTTTAAATATGACCTTAAAATTACCTTGCTGGCCGTAGTGAAGCCTAAAGTATTTAGAGAAATGGGTTGTTATCCCAATTCTTTTTCCAGTGATGTTTTGTCCGTCAGTGGTGTAGTATTTATATAGGTTTTCAATTATTTCCGAAATTGGAATACCATTGATCGAAATAATTTCAGAACCAAGATGAATTTCATCATTTTCATAATTGATAAGCCATTTGCCATCTATCCATTTTATGGGGTATGGGAAATAGCCGTTATCTTCTGCTCTTAATTGCGTGGAGTATTTTTTAGGCAGCCTGGTGTTATTATGAAGGCTTCCTTCATAGTCAGTTAGTTGACAAATAATATTGTAAAAGTCCAGATATGATGATGACTTTTCGGTTTGTTGGTCAGCCCAATCGTAGATACTGTCAGTTTGTTTTTTTGTTCGGTATTTAAAGAGTCCTGAGTTTGCCTGAATTCTTATTGCCTTAAAAATTTCAAGGTCCTTCTTCATTTTCTTTTGTGAAAATGGCTCATCTATAGACTGTCCAAAAATCCCAATTGGTAAGATTAAACATAGAAAAGTAACTACTGTTTTTATCATTCGATTGGATTTAGTTCCGCTGGTTGCGAACGCTTTGTTTATGTGTGGCATTTAGAAGGGCGCTGTTGCTTATACCTATGGTGTATGCCTTGAGCGGTAAATATAGTTCTATGAAAAGGAATGTTCCAAAGGGTGTAGGTTCCTCGCACTCTGGAGGCGTGCCCAAAGCAGAGTAAGTAGCAAAGCCCGCACCGCAGCATTGCGGGGCTTACAGCGAGCAATTAGTGGATTGAAGTCAGCGAGACTTGGTAGTTTGAACTATCCCCATAATGCTGCGGTGTAGGGAGAACAGGAGCGGAATAGGGGCATGGCTAGTTGGGTAAGTAAGCACAACTTGTTCCGCTCTGAGGGATCATTGCAAAGCCCAAAGCATACCAAAGGGCAATCATGTATATTCCACAGGCTTAAACAAAAGGGTGTTTACCTTACCGAGGGAGGAACCGAAAACTATGTGAGGGCTGTTTAGTTTGGTAGCAGAGTTTTAAAGCTCTGCATAATCTTCTCCACGCTACCTGCATTTTGCTCTACAAATTCACGGGCATGTTTTTGCTGAGCACTTAGCTGAGTCTCATTTTCCAGCAATGGTGTAATTACTTTTTGTAAATCATCAGAGTTGCGTATTTCCCTTGCAAAACCTTCTTTTAACATACGGCCTGGTTCTACGAAAGCATGATGGTTTGGCCCAAAAAACAAGGGAAGACCATAAGCTGCAGCTTCCAGCGAGTTGTGAATTCCCTTGCCGAAAGCACCACCTATGTAGGCCATGCTGCCATAGCGGTACAGTCGGCTCAGTAGACCAATGTTGTCAATTATGCACACGCGACTTTCTGTTTTCAGGTTTTCAGATTGGCTATATCTAAAGGCTCCAAAGGGTTTAAATAATTCAACGACCCGCTGAATATTTTCCTCCTTTATATTGTGTGGAGCAATTATCATTTTTAGGTTTTGATTTTTACTTATTACATCAGCTAAAATCTCTTCCCCTTTTTGCCAGGTGCTTCCTCCAATCAGTATTGTGTCATTTTGCGCAAAGCGCTCCAAAACGGTATCCTCAAAAGGTGTGGCGGCATTTTGCAGCACGCGGTCAAATCTACTATCACCACATACTGTGGAATTTACCCCATGCTCGGCCAATAGTTTTTGCGAATTTTCATCTTGCACGAGTATTTTGTTTACACCCCTGAGCAATGGTATGAAGTATTTTTTATGAGGATTTTTAAAATAGAAAAACTCGGGTACAAATACTGCAGGAGCTATAATCATTGGGATTTGCCTACGGTGTATTTCTTTAAAAAAGTTGGGCCAAATTTCATATTTCACAAAAAAAGCAAGCTCTGGCTTTACGATGTCCAGAAATTTTTTGGCGTTAGATTTTGTGTCAAAGGGTAAGTAAAAAACAAAGTCAGCTAAGTCCTTCCGTTTGAAGTGCTCCATTCCCGAAGGAGAAAAAAAGGTGAGTAAAACTTTATGCTGAGTATATTCTTTGCGAACGGCTTCAATAATAGGTACAGCTTGCTCAGCTTCACCTAATGATGCCGCATGAAACCAGATGATGTTACCTTCTTCTGATAGTGCTTTAGATAAAAGGGCAAAGAGATTTTTTCGGCCTTCATATCCGGCTTTCAACTTGTCATTAAATTGACCTACCAAGCCAAGTGATGCACCAAAAAGATGCATGGCCCAATTATACAAGTTTAGATACATTAATCGTAGTAATAGTGATTTGCTCCACTAGTCTTACTTCCATAAATGGGGAGTATCCATTGTGCTTTGAAACCATAGATAAAATCATTCATAGTGCCAGATACGGGTTTGCCGGTGCTATAGCTGTACTTTCGAAAGTTGGTGGTAAAGGCCTGCATCATTTCAAATGATATTTTAAAATTCACCCTTCTGTTTTTACTCAGATAAACATATCCAATAGATTGCTTTATCATAAATCCACCGCTCATTTCATCATACCCACGGTCGTAGTCACCCATCACTTGTGGTATATCACTACCTGGGGTATTAAAGTTTATATAGTGCCAAAGTCCTCCTCCTCCCAAAAGGAGGTTTACACCAGAGTTAGGATTGACACTCAAAAAGTTGAAGGTTTTGGATACGTCCAAAGAGCCTATCCATCCACGCTGATTTACATCAATATCTCCATAGTTTCCTGTTTCATTTAGGATATTACCATTGTCGGTAAGCATGGTATTTAGTAGTGAACCTACGTTTTTTACATTAGTGCCAAATGCAAATTGTGCCTCTACCCCCACTATCCAATTATTGGTGGTTTTGTACCCTACACCCAGGCCCACCGCCATGTGGTTGCCAAAGCGATTCTCCATGTCGCCACCCGAAAACAGGTACGAGTAGCAAGGCTGTATTAGCCAAGCCGGAGAGCTCTTTAGGCTACGCTGCCCAAGTAATGTGGTAGTAGTCATAAGGGTAAAAAGGATAACGAATCTCTTCATAGCGAAAAAGTTTGGGCAAATTTAGGTTTTCATGGTGGGAATTGAGCAACGGTCATAATATTAGCCATATTGTGTAGTAGAACGATAATTAAAATGAGTTTAAAGTGGAATTGCCCCTAGTTATTTCTGTCGATGTATATATTTGCTCAATACAAAAATCACCCGATGAAAAAGATTCAGATGGTTGACCTTGTCAGCCAATATGAGCGGATACAAAAAGACGTGGATCAATCAGTGCTGGATGTAATCCGTTCTTCGGCTTATATCAATGGCCCTGAGGTTAAAAACTTTCAATCAGAACTGGAAGAATACTTGCAAGTAAAGCATGTAATACCCTGTGCTAATGGCACTGACGCTTTGCAAATGGCTATGATGGCATTGGGGTTAAAACCCGGAGATGAGGTGATAACAGCTACATTTACTTTTGTAGCTACAGCCGAAGTGATTGCTCTTTTGGGATTAACCCCTGTATTGGTGGATGTTGATCCAGATACATTTATGCTAGACCCTAAAGAGGTAGAAAAGGCGATTACTCCTAATACGAAGGCAATAGTTCCCGTTCACCTATTTGGCCAATGTGCCGATATGGAGGCAATTATGAAAATTGCTAAGGAGCACAATCTGTATGTAATTGAAGATACAGCCCAGGCTATTGGTGCAGATTACACCTTTTCGGATGGAACCACTGCCAAAGCTGGAACTATGGGCGACATTGGTACTACCTCATTTTTTCCAAGTAAAAACTTAGGATGCTTTGGCGATGGTGGAGCCATTTTTACCCAAAATGATAAGTATGCTGAGAAACTGCGAGTAATTGCCAACCATGGTATGGCAGTGCGCTATTACCATGATGAAATTGGTGTAAACTCCAGATTGGATAGTATTCAAGCGGCAGTGCTTAGGAGTAAACTTCCGCATTTGGATGCCTATAATGCTTCACGTCAAAGGGCAGCTGAGTTTTACAACAATGCCTTTGCAGAAAGCAACAAGGTAAAAACACCAGTTAAGGTAAAAGGCAGTACGCATGTGTTTCACCAATACACTTTAAAAGTAAATGGTGTGGATAGAGCAGCTCTTATTGAGCACCTTGGTACCAAGGGGATTCCGGCAATGATATACTACCCGGTTCCGTTGCACATGCAAAAGGCGTATCAGGATGATCGCTATAAGCAGGGACAGTTTCCTGTGGCAGAGATGCTTGCAAGTCAAGTGATTTCTTTACCTATGCATTCGGAATTGGATGATGAACAACTAAAATTTATTACGGAGTCATTCTTAGACTTTATAAACTAAATATATACTTTAACCCCCAACTCCTTTTGGGAACCCACTCTTAATAATCTAAAATCATGAAAATAGTAGTAGTAGGCACGGGCTATGTAGGCCTTGTAACGGGCACTTGTTTGGCCGAAGTAGGTATTGATGTGATCTGCGTAGATGTAGACACCAAAAAAATCGAAAACTTAAAACAAGGCATATTGCCGATCTACGAACCTGGCCTGGATGTATTAGTACACCGCAACTTTGACAAAGGTCGCTTGAAGTTTAGTACCAATCTTGCCGAAAGCATAAAAGGAGCCGATGTAGCCTTCATAGCGGTAGGCACCCCTCCCGGAGAAGATGGTAGTGCCGACCTCCAATACGTACTCACTGTAGCCCGCCAAATAGGCGAAAACATGAACGACTATGGCGTAATCATTACCAAGAGCACCGTGCCGGTAGGTACAGCATCCAAGGTAAAAAACGCCATACAAGAAGCCCTGGAAGCCCGCGGAATAAGTATTGATTATGACGTAGCCTCCAACCCTGAATTCCTTAAAGAAGGCGCAGCCGTAAACGACTTTATGAAACCCGACCGCATAGTGGTAGGTATCGAAAGCAAGCGCGCCCGCAAGGTTTTAGAAAAACTATATCACCCGTTTACACTAAACGGTCACCCGGTTATTTTCATGGACATCGCTTCCGCTGAAATGACCAAATATGCCGCCAACGCCATGCTGGCCACCAAGATCAGCTTCATGAACGACATAGCCAACCTATGCGAAGTAATGGGAGCAGATGTAAACCTGGTACGTAAGGGAATCGGTTCCGATCCACGTATTGGTAACAAATTCATTTACCCGGGTATAGGGTACGGAGGCAGCTGTTTTCCCAAAGATGTAAAAGCACTGGTGCGTACCGCCCGCGAAAATGGTTACGAAATGCGCATCCTGCAATCTGTAGAAGATGTGAATGAAGACCAAAAGCACGTACTATTCAATAAAGTAAAGAAGCGCTTTGGCAGCTTGGCTGGAAAGAAATTTGCCATGTGGGGCCTATCCTTTAAGCCCAACACCGATGATATGCGCGAAGCCCCATCCCTGGTTATAATAGAAAACCTATTGGCCGAAGGAGCAACAGTATGCGCTTATGACCCGGTGGCCAAAGAAGAAGCCAAGCACATGATAGGCGACAAAATAGAATATGCCGTAGACGAATATGATGCGCTACACGATGCCGATGCCCTATTGATAGTAACCGAATGGTCAGAATTTAAAGCCCCGGACTTTGCCGAGGTAAAAGCCCGCCTAAAGAACAACCTGATCTTTGACGGTAGAAACATCTTTGACAGAGAGGAGATGGAGCGCCAGGGTTTTGAATATCATAGCATCGGGATAAAATCACTTTAAGATGAAAAGAATACTGATTACCGGAGCGGCAGGATTCCTCGGTTCACATTTGTGCGACAGGTTTATAAAAGAAGGATACTATGTAATAGCCATGGATAATCTTATCACTGGCGACCTGAAAAATATTGAACACCTTTTTGCTCTGGAAAACTTTGAATTCTGTCACCATGATGTTTCTAAGTTTATCCATGTTCCCGGTGAGTTGGATTATATACTTCATTTTGCATCACCAGCAAGCCCAATTGATTATCTAAAGATTCCTATTCAAACTTTGAAAGTGGGATCGTTGGGCACACACAATTGTCTTGGTTTAGCCATGGCTAAAGGAGCGCGTATTTTGGTGGCTTCTACCTCTGAGGTGTACGGTGACCCGGAAGTGCATCCACAAACTGAAGAGTATTGGGGGCATGTAAACCCGGTAGGTCCGCGAGGTGTATATGATGAAGCAAAGCGTTTTCAGGAAGCAATGACTATGGCCTACCATACCTATCACGGTTTGGAAACCCGCATCATACGCATTTTTAATACTTATGGCCCACGCATGCGACTGAATGATGGCCGAGTATTACCAGCCTTTATTGGCCAGGCTTTGCGAGGTGAAGATCTTACCGTATTTGGTGATGGTTCGCAAACACGTTCTTTCTGCTATGTAGACGACTTGGTAGAAGGTATTTACCGTTTGCTTTTGAGTGATTATGCTCAGCCCGTAAACATTGGTAACCCTGATGAAATTACCATTGGTGATTTTGCAGAGGAGATTATCAAATTGACAGGTACTACCCAAAAAGTTATTTACAAAGATCTTCCAAAAGATGACCCTACTCAGCGTCAGCCAAACATTGACAAGGCCCGGGAAATATTGGGTTGGGAGCCAAAAGTAAATCGTGCTGAGGGCTTAAAAATAACTTATGATTATTTCAAAAACCTTCCTAAGGAAGAGTTGTACAAAAAGGAGCACAAGGACTTCGAAGGATATATTCGAAAGCAAAAAGCAGAAATGAATGGCTAAAATTCTCGTAACCGGAGGTTTAGGATTTATAGGCTCGCACACTGTAGTAGAGCTGCAGCAGGCTGGCCATGAAGCGGTGATTATTGATGATTTGAGCAATACTACGCATGATGTGTTGGACAGAATTTTCAGTATCACCAATCAAAAGGCTGAGTTTGCTGAAATAGATCTTAAAGATAAAAGTGCCGTTTATTCTTTTTTTGAAGATCATAAAGATATTGATGGGGTGATTCACTTTGCAGCCTACAAGGCAGTAGGCGAATCTGTACACAAGCCATTAGAATATTATGAAAATAATTTTGGATCCTTAGTGCATGTCCTTCAGGGGATGCGGGATAATGGTCTGGATAATCTGATTTTTAGCAGCAGCTGCACAGTATACGGTGAAACAAATGACTTGCCCATTACGGAAGGAAGTTCGGTGGTAGAGGCGCTTTCGCCTTATGGAAATACAAAACAGGTAGGTGAAGAGATTTTGAAAGATGCCATTCGAGCTCATAACTTTAATGTGATTTCTTTACGGTATTTCAACCCGATAGGTGCTCACCCCACTGCTAAGATTGGTGAATTACCACTCGGTGTTCCGCTTAATTTGGTGCCTTATGTAACCCAAACGGCTATTGGCTTGCGAGAGCAGCTGGCTGTATTTGGTGATGATTATGAAACCAGTGATGGGACATGTGTGCGCGACTATATTCATGTGGTGGATGTGGCTAAAGCACACGTGATAGCCGTGGAGCGTTTGGTAGAAAAGAAGAATTCTGATAACTACGAAGTTTTTAATCTGGGTACCGGAACAGGAAGTACGGTGCTTGAAGTAATTCAGTCTTTTGAGAAAGTTTCTGGAGAAAAGTTGAACTACAAAATTGTAGATCGTAGACAAGGAGATGTAACTGCAGCTTATGCAGATACTACTAAAGCCAATGAGGTTTTAGGTTGGTCTACCGAAAAAACACTGGACGATGCCATGGCTGATGCCTGGCGATGGGAAAAGAAAATCAGACAGGAAATGGCTGGAGAAACTAAGTCCTGATTTACCATACAACCAAGCCATACTTAATTAGAGAGTTTTACTTTCTTTGCACAAATTTTAAAGCATGTCAGCTAAAAAAATATTAATCACAGGTGGAGCCGGATTTATCGGGTCGCATGTGGTACGCCTTTTTGTAAATAAATATCCGGAGTATAAAATTTATAACCTTGATGCTCTTACCTACGCTGGTAACCTCGAAAATCTTAAGGATATTGAGAGAAAAGAGAATTACGAGTTTATAAAAGCTGATATTGTAGATGGAGGCGTCATGGACAAGTTGTTTGCTGAACATAAGTTTGACAGCGTAATTCACCTGGCGGCAGAAAGCCATGTAGATCGTTCCATTACTGATCCACTCAGTTTTGTAAAGACAAACATCATCGGTACGGTAAACTTGCTAAACGCTTTTCGCGATACCTGGAAAGGCAACTTTGAAGGCAAACTTTTTTACCACATTAGTACAGATGAGGTATATGGAACATTAGGAGCAACGGGGCTTTTTGAAGAGACTACCTCCTACGACCCTAACTCTCCCTACTCGGCTTCCAAAGCAAGCTCAGATCACTTTGTGAGGGCTTATGGTGAAACCTATGGTTTGCCACACGTTATTACAAACTGTTCTAATAACTATGGTCCCAATCAGTTTCCTGAGAAGTTGATTCCCTTGTTTATCCACAATATCGTAAACAATAAATCATTGCCCGTATACGGGGATGGAAAATACACTCGCGATTGGCTGTACGTTATCGATCATGCTCGTGCTATAGACGTGGTTTTCCATGATGGAAAAGAAGGGGAGACCTACAACATTGGAGGTTTTAACGAGTGGCAAAATATCGACCTGATCAAGATTTTAATTAAGCAAATGGACGAAAAGCTTGGCCGTGAAGCTGGCGAATCTGAAAAATTGATTACTTACGTAACCGACCGTCCGGGCCACGACAGACGCTACGCCATTGATGCCAATAAGATTAAGAATGAGCTGGGCTGGGAACCTTCGGTAACTTTTGAAGAAGGACTTTCTGAAACCATA
>JAUHWX010000104.1 GCA_030427285.1 Bacteroidia bacterium | reverse complement strand
TTCCGATCAATATTCAGAAGCTACCAATGCCGAGACCTCTCCTACCGGCATCTATGGCATCATACCCGCCTACAATGTTTTGGACTTATCTCTAAGCTACCGTATCAGGATGTTCAACTTTGAAGGGGGCATAAACAACCTTACCAACAATACCTACTTTACCCGCAGAGCCGATGGCTACCCCGGCCCGGGAATTATCACCGCTGCACCGAGAAGTATTTATGTGGGTGTTGGGGTTAAGTTCTAAACTGTTATTTAGTGCGCCTATCTAAAGTCTGACTTCCGTCTCCTGTCTCCTGTCTCCTGTCTCCTGTCTCCTGTCTCCTGTCTAAAACTAACTTATCTTTTCCTTAACCTCCCCTTTACACAATTACAATCTCCATTCTCAAGATTTGCTACTCACAAAAAACAAATCAAATGATGAGATTAACTACGTTACTTTTTCTTTCAATTATGGCTTTTACCAGCCAGGCTCAAAACCTAATTGACCTTAGTGTAATTGGCACCTACAAAACAGGTGTGTTTGATGATGGCGCTATGGAAATTGCTGCTTATGATGCTACCACACAGAAGGTATTTGCAGTAAACGGAAGCACTGGAACCATCGAAGTTCTTGACATTTCTAATCCAACCAACATTACCAAAACCGCAACAATAGACGTTTCCCCTTATGGAGATCACGCTAATTCCGTAGCGTTTCAAAATGGTGTATTAGCTGCAGCTGTAGAGAATGATGATTTTGATAAAAATGGAAAAGCTGTTTTCTTCAACTCGGCCGGAACTTTTCTTGCTTCCGTAGAAGTAGGTGTTCTTCCGGATATGATCACCTTTACTCCTGATGGAAATAAAGTACTTACGGCAAACGAAGGTGAGCCTGATGATAACTATACAGTAGATCCTTACGGAACGGTTTCTATTATTGATATTTCTGGAGGTGTTCAATCCGTAACTCAGTCTAATGTTACTACTTTGGACTTCATTTCATTCAATACCAACTATGATCCTGCTATCAGAAACTTTGGCCCAACCGCCACTCCTGAGCTAGCTCGCAACCTTGAGCCAGAATACATCGCTGTTTCTCCTGCTTCTGACAAAGCTTATGTTGTATGCCAGGAAAACAACGCCATGGCTATAATCGACCTTAGCACCAATACCATCACTTCCTTGAAGTCTTTAGGTTTTAAAGATTGGTCAACAGGCGACAATAAAATGGATGCCAGCAACAAAGCTGCAACCGTAAACATCCGCAACTGGCCAGTATTTGGAATGTACCAGCCTGATGCCATGAAAGCTTTTGAAAGCAATGGCTCCACATACCTTATTACGGCCAACGAAGGGGACGCCCGCGACTATGACGCATACTCTGAAGAAGAACGTGTGGAAGATGTTCTTCTTGACCCAACCGCCTTTCCTAATGCTGCCGCTATTCAGCATGAAGATTCTTTGGGACGTTTGCTAATCACCACCTCCTTGGGAGACACTGATAATGACGGAGACTACGATGAGCTTTATGCTTATGGTGCTCGCTCATTTTCTATTTGGGATGATCAAGCCAACCTAGTGTGGGATAGCAAAGGACTTTTTGCTCAAACATTATTGAGCACCAACCCGAATGAGTTTAACGCCAACAATGATGACAACAACTCCTTTAAAAGCCGCAGTGATGACAAAGGCTGTGAGCCAGAAGCTGTAGAAGTTGCAATGATCAATGGTCAGCGTTTTGCCTTCATTGCTCTGGAACGTATGGGTGGTGTAATGGTTTACAATATTACAGACCCTACCAACCCAACGTTTGTTAGCTATTACATAAACCGTAATTTCAGTGTCGATGCAGATGATGCGAATGCAGGAGACTTAGGCCCTGAGAACTTAGTATTCATTCCAGCAAGTGAAAGCCCAAATGGACAGAACCTTCTGCTTAACGCAAATGAAGTTTCTGGAACACTTTCAATTTACCAGGTAGGTGGAACTATTGGTTTGAATGAATTTTCACAAAAAGACCTTTTACAAGCTTACCCAAATCCAGTAATGGACGAGGTGACTTTTACAAGAAAAGTGAGCAATGCTAAACTTTATGATATGAGTGGTCGTGAAATGATGACTATCAATGGTACCACAGCAAACCTTAAAAATCTACCTTCAGGTATTTATACTTTGATAGAAGGTGAAGTTAGCCTTCAGGTTTTGAAGAAATAGTTGCACTCTTTCCCCATCTAATCATACCGTCCAGTAGAAGTCACTGGGCGGTTTTTTGTTTTTTAATAATGAGTAAAGGCACGGGCAGACTTATTTTGCCAATCTCCCTATCCCAACCTTTCTTAGTAATTTGCGAGCCGTAAAATCGCATAAACTAAACGATGAAATATCTTTCTCTATTTGCCCTAATTGTTGGACTGGGCTTTCAGGCTTTCTCCCAAACGTTACCATTTGCCAAACTACACACCCGTACCACAGGTATTTTTGACGATGGAGGGGCAGAAGTTGTGGCCTTTGACAACAACAATAATTACGTATACACCACAAATAAAAGTCTTAATAGAATTGAGGTATATGACTACACAGACGTAAGAAAGCCAAGGTTTATGCACTACATTGATATTTCACCTTATGCCAGCCATGTGACCAGTGTAGATGTATACCTCGAGCAAGTTGCGGTGGTAGGTTATACCAATGCACAGTCTTCAGGAAAACTTATGTTTTTTGACGAAAAAGGAGTAGCAACCGGACAGTTCCCAACAGGGGCTATGCCTGACATGGTATCATTTAGCCCAAATGGCACCTGGGTTTTAGTAGCTAACGAGGGTGCTCCAAGTGATGATTATGTTTTTGACCCAATTGGATCTGTTTCTATTCTCAATATCAGCAATGGTGTGGCCAATACTCCGCCTTCTGCCGTTCAGTTTGTCAACTTCCAGAAATTAGATACCACCGCCTACGATTCTCTTATTAATATATACGGAAACAATGGCCAACAACTTCCTTCGCAAGACTTGGAACCGGAACATATTGCATTTAACCCAACCTCCACGAAAGCATATGTTACATTACAAGAAAATAATGCCGTTGCTGTAATTGATATTTTTACTGCTTCCCTAGACACCGTATTTGCCTTAGGCTACCAGGATTTTTCACTTACAGGATTAGATGCCAGCGATACTGAAAGCAACATTGATATTAAAACCTATACCCGCCTTTTTGGAATGTATCAACCAGATGGAATTGCGTCCTACTCTGTGGGGGGCAACACCTACTTTGCTACAGCTAATGAGGGTGCTGCACGAGATTATACAGCATACTCCGAAGTTGTAGGTATTTCCAACTTTGTTTTTAATCCCTCAGCCTTTCCAAACTACATAAACATGTATCAGGACAGTGTACTGGGACGACTGAAGTATACCAACACATTAGGAAACAAAAACAACGATCTCTATCAGGATTCATTATTCTGTTTTGGAGGCCGCTCATTTTCTATTTGGGACGACAATGGCCAGCTAGTATGGAATAGCGGTGATCAATTTGAGCAAATTACCGCTCAAATGTTTCCAAATGAATTTAACTCTGACAGTGACGATAATAACTCCCGAAAAAGCACAAGTAATGAAAAGGGCCCTGAACCGAAGGCCATAGCAATTGGTGAGGTTGACGGCACACCCTACGCATTCATCACCTTAGAAAAAATGGGAGGAATAATGGTGTTTGACATAGCAGACCCAACTAATCCTCAATTTGAATTATATGAACTTAACCGCGATTTTAGCAAGCCCGCCAACGATCCCAATGCCGGAGATCTTGGCCCTGTGGACTTAGAGTTTATTCCAGCCAATGTTAGTCCTACAAATTTCGCCATGCTTTTGGTAGCCAATGCAGTGAGTGGCACTGTAACGGCATACGAAATGGGAGTTGGAATTGGCCTAAATGAAGCTTACAAAGTAGAGAATGAAAGCATTTTTCCTAACCCATCAAATGGCATTTTCAACTCTACTTATGAGGGCGATTATAAAGTGTACGATATAAATGGAAAATTAGTAAAAAGCATAAAAAATCACACAGTAATTGACCTTAGCGATCAACCTACTGGAATTTATATCATTAAAAACACGGAAGGCCAAGCAATCAAAGCTGTGAAGAAATAAACTTTCGCAATCACACAACACATGAAGGCTGTCCATTTACGGATGGCCTTTATTATTTTAGCTAAATGACAAGAGCGGAGCAAATCCTTAGTTTTTATGCCCATCTTTCAATTGATGTATCCATGCTTCCACCAAAGGTGGATGTGCTGAATCCCTACCAAAACCCTTCTCCTGAAATGGATGAGGTACTTCATGAATTTTATCACAAATATTATAGCGACTACAAATCAAGGGGGTTGATTTTGGGTATAAACCCTGGAAGATTCGGAGCCGGTATTACAGGCATCCCTTTTACTGATTCTTACCGTCTCAAAGAGTTTTGCGGCATTGATTTTCCCACCGATACCCGTGAAACCTCATCTGTATTTGTGTATGATGTGATACAAGCTTTTGGTGGAGCACATGAGTTTTACCACAAATGGTTTATTGGAGCTACAAGCCCATTGGGGTTTATCCGTCAAAATGAAAAGGGAAATTGGGTTAACTATAATTACTATGATGACCCAAAACTTGAAAAAGCCGTTCGTCCTTTTATTATTTCTAAACTAAAACAGCAATCAGAGATTTGTGGAAACCCAAAAAAGTGTATCGTTTTTGGAACTGGAAAAAATTACAAATACCTCCAAAAGCTAAACAATGAAATTGAACTATTTGATGAAATCCTACCTTTGGAGCACCCTCGCTACATAATGCAGTATAAGCTCAAGAGCAAGGGGGAATATGTAACTAAGTTTTTGGAAGCTTTGAGTTAATTACTTCTTCTTTTCTAAAAGCTCAGCAAGCTTTTTATCTTCTGTATCCAAAATAGCCTGAAGTGTATTTTCCTTCAGTATTTCTACCGTTTTATTTCTTACCTCCAAAATAGCCTCACGGATGCCACAAGTTTCCTCATCACGGCACTCTTCGCACTTTTCGTAATAATTATAAGTAACACATGGCAACAAACCTATGGCGCCATCAAATATCCGGTACACCTCAGCAAGGTTTACTTCGGTAGTTGGCTTGCGTAAATAATAACCGCCACCACGTCCCATCTTTGAGCCGAGAATTCCGTTGTTCTTAAGATCCAAAAGAATAGCTTCTAAAAACTTACGTGGGATGTGCTGTGCCTCCGAAATTTCAGAAATCTGAACTTTACGCCCAGCATCTTCTTTGGCTTGTCGGGCAAGATACACCAAAGCATTTATCGCGTATTTTGATCTTTTTGATAGCATATTCGATGGCGAAAGTACTGAATGTAAACTTCAAGTTGGACTAATAAAGGACATCTTGTTTCAATGGCTTGAGAATGAAACCGAAGCCCAAAATTCTATCCATACCTTTGCTAAACTAATTCCCCATTTTGATTCCCGAAGAATACATCCGCAAAATAATCCATATCGACATGGATGCTTTTTATGCCTCTGTAGAGCAGCGCGACAACCCTGACTTGATGGGAAAACCGGTAGCCGTGGGTGGCTCAAAAGAACGCGGAGTAGTAGCCGCTGCCAGCTATGAAGCACGGAAATATGGCGTTCGTTCAGCAATGCCTTCTTCCATTGCTTATCGCAAATGTCCTCACATAATTTTTGTAAAACCTCACTTTGAAAAATATAAGGAGGTATCTAAGCAAATCAGGGAAATATTTTTGGAATACACCGATTTGGTAGAACCACTTTCGCTGGATGAAGCCTATTTGGATGTAACCGAAAACAAGAAAGGAATTGCCACCGCAACGCGTATTGCCAAAGAAATCCGACAGCGTATTTGGGAAGAAACCCAACTTTCCGCTTCTGCAGGAATAAGCATCAATAAGTTTGTGGCCAAAGTGGCTTCTGACATCAACAAACCCAATGGCCAAAAAACCATAATGCCAGATGATGTAATTCCCTTTTTAGAAAATTTACCCATCAAAAAATTCTACGGCATTGGCGAAAAGACGGCTGAAAAAATGAAGAAGCTTGGTATTCATTTTGGCCGCGACCTTAAGCAATGGGATTTACCACTTTTGGTAAGGGAGTTTGGAAAAAGCGGAACTCATTATTACAATATTGTGCGTGGCCTTCAAAAAAGCTTGGTAAAACCTGACCGCATTCGAAAATCCATTGGAGCGGAACGTACTTTTTTTGATGATATTCACGCGGAAAGTGACCTGAAAGAAGAGCTTGAAAAAATTATGACCATTCTTCACAAAAGGATTGAAAACTCAGAAGCCAGTGGAAAAACCGTGACGCTAAAGCTAAAAAGCTTTGACTTTGAACAACATACCCGAAGCTTCACTTTTGATCATTATGTAAATTCACAGGAAGAGATTTTTGAAAAAATAATTCAGCTGCTGCACCAGCCCTTTCCGGAAAAACCAGTGCGCCTTTTAGGAATTACACTTTCCAATCTCAATAATGATCTAACCAATACTTCTCAATCTGTGCAATTGACTTTAGATTTTTAGATATTTTAGGCTTGACCTAAAACTACCTCTATGTCTAAATTCAGAGCCTTCATTTCAATACTTTCCCTCTTTTTTGCGGGAAGCATTGCTGTGAATGCCCAAAAATATCATACTGATATTCAACTGAGCTGGTGGACTGACACGACTTCGCATCCTGAGTTAAAACCACTCGTTAATCTTTATTCCGACTACATCAATTCCCATCCTGATTCAGTTTATGACAATCCACACTGGAACTCACACGAAAAACTAGACTACAAGGATTTTGACTTTAGTCAAAACTCACTTTTTCAAGCCGGTCTTAGCGCAAAAGCACTCTTTAGTAGCTTTACTCCAATGCTATTAAAAATCGAAAAAAAAGATACCATCTATCAACTTACTTCGCTACTAAAAGCAAAACCAGAGCTAGGCGCAGAGTATTCTCTTTACAATCCTTTAGCAATAATGGTATATGCCGCAGTAAAGGAAAACGGGCAATGGAAAATGGCTAATATATTGCCCTATAAAACCGCTAACTGGAACAAAGCTCAGCTGGGCTATATCACTTTTTATAGGCCTTCACACAAGGTAGACAATCAGCTTGCCATGCAGCAGAGCATTAAATTTTGTGACTCTATTTGCCAGTATTACGATTTAGATGAGCCAAGTCCGTTTTCCATTTACACGGTAAACGGCACTCATGAGTTAGGCCAACTTATTGGCTATGATTACTACATTTATGGCAATGCCGAAGGTAAATCCATCAATAACATTGTGATAAGTGGAAATGGCAACCCCTATTATCCTCATGAATTTATCCATCAAATATGGCCCCAAAATGACAAGCGAAATCGCTTACTAAATGAAGGTATTGCCACCTGGCTTGGAGGCTCCATGAATCAAGACTTCAAAGATTTGGCCAAGAGTTTTTCGGTAAACGCCCTGGAAAAAGTAGATGCAAGTTTTGAAAAATCATTAGAAGACCATTCCCTCAATTTTTATACTCAAGGCGCCATCCTGTGCGACCTAATCCATCACTATTGTGGGATTAAGAAGTTAAAACTACTACTTGAAAAAGACACTTCGGATAATGATAAGCTTATGCAAGCTTTGCTAGAAATAACAAAATGGAAGCTTAGTACCTTTAATCAAAACTGGGAGTGTTATGTAGAGAATATTTCAAAAAGTTAGCACATCAATAAAGCTCATAAACTTTAACTTTACCCAAAATAACACGTGATGATAAAAATTGCTCGTATAGCTGTAATTGCAGCGCTTTCATTTTCATTTGCCTCCTGCGAAACTGCTGACACCGTAAAAGACCTGTTGAACACATCACTCACCGATGAGGAAATTGTAGAAGGTTTAAAATCGGCACTTGCCGTGGGAACTGATACTTCTACAGAGCAGCTTGGCGCTGAAGATGGATACTATGCTGACCTGGCGGTAAAACTTCTTTTACCTACCGAAGTGCAAAACAGTATTGAGACTTTTAAATCAAAAGAAATAAATATTGGGCCGGTAAAAGTCACCGGGCAAAATTTGTATGATGGCTACTCCAACCCCATTTTGGGCATCAACATTCCAGGACTAAAAAGCAAGGAAGACGAACTCATTAAAGGAATAAACCGCGCGGCCGAAAGTGCAGCTTCAACTGCGGGCCCTATTTTCATTGAAGCCATTACTGATATTACCATAGAAGATGGTTACAACATTCTTTTTGGCGGAGACGAAACTGCCGCTACCACCTACCTCAAGACAAAAACTCAGGCCACATTATTCAATAATTTTGAGCCAAAAATAGATGCCGCACTCCAATCTGTAAAAGTGGGTAACTCAAGTGTAGTGGATGAATACGAAGATTTTATAGCACAATATAACGCTGTGCTAAACACTAATGTAGGCGTGGGCACCGTTGGCTCCCTCATGGGAATAAATGCCATCGCTACCACCGACCTTTCTGCTTACAGTACAGAAAAAGGTCTTGACGGATTGTTCCTTAAAATATCTGAAGAAGAAGCAGACATTCGCAATAATCCGTTGGCGCGTGTAAATGCTATTCTGCAAAAGGTTTTTGGACAATTGGATTGAGTGGAAAACGGGCCTGTCCCGCGCTATCGTGGGGGTAGTTTACCCTTTGCTTTTCACGTTATATTCTTGATGTGAAAAGCTTTTCGGCTTACTTTAAAATTTACCTTTGCTTTCGTTTTTTTCAAATTTGCCATGAAGTACAACATCGCTGTAGTGATGGGTGGTTTTTCACCCGAATATGAAGTTTCCATCAATTCAGGAAACGTAGTTTATAAAAACCTGAGTAAAATAAAATTCAATCCCTATAAAGTGATTATCACACGCGAAAAGTGGGTGGTGATTGACAATGATGGGAATGAATACCCTATTGACCTTAATGACTTTTCGGCCACCATAAATGGAGAAAAACTCACATTTGATGCTGTGTTTAATGCTATTCATGGCTCACCGGGTGAAGATGGTCCATTAGCTGGATATTTTGAGCTAATCGGCATGCCTCAAACTTCTTCGGGGCAATTTGAAAGTGCACTTACTTTTAACAAAGCTGAATGCAGCATGTTGCTCAAAGGACAGGGTGTAAATATTGCTGATGCCTATTATTTGGCAAACCACGAAAACTACAATAGCGCAGAAATAATTTCGCAAGTAGGACTACCCTGCTTTGTAAAGCCTAACAGAAGCGGATCTAGCATTGGTGTAACTAAGGTTAGTCTTCCCGAAGAACTTTCACCCGCTATCGAAAAAGCATTTTCTATTGACACCCAGGTAATAGTAGAAGCCATGGTAAAAGGTGTAGAAGTAGGCTGCGGGGTGAGTAATCATCAAGGGTTTATAAAAGCGCTTGCCGCTACCGATATTGTTCCAAAAAATGATTTCTTCGACTATGAATCCAAGTATAGCGGACAGTCTGAAGAGATTACTCCGGCACGCATTTCTGAAGATACTTACAACCAAATAATGGAAGAAAGTGAATTCATTTACGAAAGCTTAAACCTAAATGGGCTGGCCCGTGTAGACTACATCGTAAATGAAAGTGGTGTTCCATTTTTTATTGAAGTAAATACCGTTCCCGGCCTTAGTGAAGAAAGTATTTTGCCTAAGCAAGCTAATTACGCTGGTATAAGTTTGGGAGATCTTTTTGACCAAACCATAGAGCAAACCTTGGCCAGCAAAAAGTAAAAGTATTTAGTACTTTGCATAAAACGCATAAAACGCTTCACCATGAAAATTGCGGTTTTCCCCGGTTCCTTTGATCCTATTACACTTGGCCATTACGATGTCATATCTCGTGGCCTTCCATTGTTTGACAAAATAATAGTGGCCGTGGGCGAAAATGCCAGCAAGAAATACATGTTTACTTTGGAGCAGCGCATAGCCTGGATTAAAGAAACCTTTAAGGACGAGCCCAAAATAGAAGCCGATACTTACAGCGGGCTAACTGTAAAATACTGCAAAGAAAAAGGCGCAAACTTTATCCTTCGCGGCCTTCGTAACCCGGCCGATTTTGAGTTTGAAAAAGCTGTTGCCCAAACTAACCGAAAGCTGGAACCCAGTCTTGAAACTGTTTTTCTTTTAACATCCTCCGGCCTATCAAACATTAGCTCAAGTATAGTGCGCGATGTGCTAAGGCATAATGGTGATTATAAGCAGTTTGTGCCTGCTGCTGTGCAGGTTTAGCTTGACTGTACAAGTCATTTTATCTTTAAAAAAGCAATGCTAAAGTCAAATATGAGGTTTTCAATTTTACTTATTTCTGCACTATTCTTTACAAGCTGCATTTCATCAAGAAAAATTGACAAAGTTGTCTCTAAGTATTATGCTAAAAACTCTATTTCTGCTAAAGCAGATAACCTTAGTTGGTTCGTAAGCAAACCCAAAGCTGCTCCCGTTGATACGATTTCTAGATCGATAAGAACAAAAGCTCAATTCATCCCGGCCCTGCTATACTGGCAATGGCATACTAATGTAAACACTTCATTAAGTGATCAAATAACTGTGAACAGGTTTAATGAGTATTTGAGCTCAAAAGCAGATTCATTGGAATTAAAAAAATTAATTGGCAACCAGAAGATTGAGTTCTCGTTTGAGGAAATCCCTAATCAATTCTCCTATACACACAGGGGAAATACCATTATATTGATATTTGCTTATATAATAAGTGATTTGATAATTATTGAACCCGAACCATCGTATTATATTTTGAATTATAAAATTACCGACAGCTCCGGCAGTCCAGTGCAGGAAGGTCAAGTTTCTGTATTGAATACTGAGGTGCCGATTAAAAATGTCACGAAATCAGCAAAGAAATTCACTTGGCTTTATTTGGACGAGCGCCATAAGCATCAAATTGAATGTTTTAAAAAACTTATCAGTCAAGTGGAAAATGCGTTAAAGGACTAGTTATCGTCTCGATTTATATGCAAATCAGTATGTCTGCAATCCTTGCAAAACTCCATTTTTCGTAAACCTTTCCTTACTTTCAATAAACCTTTTTTCCCTGTGTTACGTATTTGATAGTATAATGAGAGACTCGGATGTGGGCATTATGTCTGTTTCCCCTTCTCTGGTTT
>JAUHWX010000103.1 GCA_030427285.1 Bacteroidia bacterium | reverse complement strand
GCTAAAATTACTTTGGCAATATCAGTACAGTAAGTGCTTGATCGGGCGTCAAGATAGTTGGTGGTAAAACCAACCTGATTGTTTATTACAACGTGAACCGTACCTCCGGTGCTGTATCCATCCAGGCGCTCCATTTGCACCACTTCGTACAAAATACCCTGGGCAGCAATGGCGGCATCACCATGAATAAGGATGGGCATCACTTTGGTTTCATCCCCATCATAATCGGTGTTTATCTTTGCACGAGCAATACCTTCTACCACAGCATCTACCGCTTCCAGGTGAGATGGGTTTGGAGAAAGGTTTAATTTTATTTTGTTACCATTTTCAAGCTCTTTCTCGGTAGAGTAGCCCAAGTGATATTTTACATCACCATCAAACTCATCTTCCTCAAATTCTTTTCCTTCAAACTCGCTGAAAATGTCACGCTGTGTTTTTCCAAAAATGTTGGAAAGCACATTAAGGCGGCCACGGTGAGCCATACCCACCACAAATTCTTTTACGCCAAGTTTAGCAGCGGTTTTTATACCAATGTCCATTGCCGGAATCAATGATTCGGCTCCTTCAATTGAAAAACGCTTTTGACCAACAAATTTGGTGTTTAGGAAATTCTCAAAAGCTACAGCCTCATTGAGCCTGCTTAAAATGAGCTTTTTGTCATCAGCACTAAACTGTGGTTGATTGTCGTGCTTGTTCAGTGTTTCCTGTATCCACTTTATCCTTTCCGGATTGCGGATATACATATACTCCACACCTATACTTTGGCAGTAAATGCGTTTGAGGTGATCAACGATTTCTCGTAAAGAAGCAGAAGATTTTAAGCCTAGCTCCTTAGCAGCCTGAAACTGAAAGTCCAGGTCTTTTTCAGTAAGACCGTAGTTTTCAAGATCCAAAGTAGGAGAATACTTCCTACGGGCTCTTACGGGGTTGGTCTCGGTAAAGAGGTGCCCGCGAGTACGGTAGTCCTCAATAAGCTCCAGTACTTTAAACTCTTTTTTTATCTCGTCAACTATCTCAGCATGATTGAGCGCATAATCTAAGGCATGTCCATTGGTATTTGGCTCATCAGCATACTCTTCAAGAGCAAAGTCATAGCCTTGAAAAAAGGCACGCCAGCTAGGCTCAATAGAGTCTGGGCTCTTTAAATATTTTTGATAAAGATCGTCAATGAAAGCAGAGTGAAGTCCTCCAAGAAAGGAAAATCTATCCATGATATTTTTTATTCAGCAGCGTGAAATTGCGGACAAAATTAATACTTTATTAAGAGTAGAAGTTATTTGTACCTAACAGAGTTAAAAATTTGTAACCACGCTTTAATACCTTTGTTCTACAATAAGCGTTATGTACGATATGAAAAGGTTGATCATTTTAGTTTTGTTGATTGCTGCAAGCCCGATGTTTGGGCAAGTTCAGGAACGTTTTAAGAAAACAGATAGGGATACAACTAAGCAAGAGCCAACTGAAAATAAGGAGAATGCTTCATCAAGTAAGCCAATGCCGTCATCGTCAAAAACTTCTAATACAGATTTTTGGGATAATGTGATGATTGGAGGTGGAGTGAGCGCAAGCTTTGGTGGTTATACATCTTTGTATCTGGCCCCATCGCTAGGGTATCGCCTGGATGAGCATTGGGTGGTAGGTACTGGCTACAACTACATGTATTTTAAAGCGAATCAGGCATATAACTATACTACGCAACAGTATACCAGAATAAAGGATGGCTACGAAAGTACTATACACGGTCCTAAGGTGTTTGTCAATTTTTTTCCCTTCAATGGCTTGTATACAGGAGTCCAGTATGAGTACTTAAATCATGATATTCCTGAATTTTACACAAATCAGCCCGGATATGAATTAAAGAACGTTTGGACTCCGGTGCTTTTTTTAGAGATAGGAATTGGTCAGCAAATTGGTGCGAATGGTGTAGTGCAACTTGGTCTGCGCTACAATGTTCTACATGATTATGATTCACCCTATAGTGGAGCTTTTTTTCCTGTGATTGGTTTTATGTTTTAGAGTTCCCTTCAGGTTTATTGGTTAGCTTAATGGGGAAGCCTTCGCCTTTATAATACTTTAATTCTACAATATCAGCTGGAAGCCCAACACCGGAATTGGTAAGGTGAGAGAGCGTGCTAGATATAACCTTACTTCGTATTTCGCCAGTGCCATTTTTGTAATCAAAGGTTTCTACCCAAAATCGCACCTCTAAGTTTACGGTGCTCACACCCAAATCTTTAATTAGCACCATAGGCTTTTTATCTTCATTCTGTAATACCTGTTTGTGCTCCAAGGTGGCTGCTTTGATGGTTTCAATAGCCTTTTCTACACTGTCTTCATAATCAATTCCTACAATAAACGAAAGGCGAATAAATCCGTCTTTGGTGTAATTTATCAGCTCTTCCTTGATTATGGTGTTGTTGGGTATAAATACATCTTTCCCATCAAAGGTTTTTACGTGCGTTGTTCTAAGGTTCAGGCTGAGCACTTTTCCCATTATTCCAGCGATTTCTATGGTATCACCAATGCTAAACGGGCGATTGAAAGCAAGAATTACCCCTGCAATAAAGTTGGCCCCAATGTCCTGAAAAGCGAACCCAATAACCAAGGCACCTACCCCGGCACCGGCCAATAGTCCGGCTGCAATTCCGGTAAAGCCCATTACATTAAAAGCCAAAAGCACTGAGAGGATGATTAGGGTCATCCGAAGTATTTTGGTAAGAAATAAGCTTAGAAGCTGATCATCCAGCCGCTTACTCAGTCTGTTTTGAAAAAGGGAAGAAAGCCAACGCGAAATCATAATGGCAAGCACCAAAATGATAAGTCCTAAAATAAGCTTGGGAACGTGCTGTAAAAAGCTTTCCCAGTAGTCTAATACGCTTGCTTTTATCTGGTCAATGGCATTCATCTATTCAGGTTTTTTTCTATAACCTGAACTTACGCCAAATTGTTGAACCCTATGTGTCTTGTGAATATTGAATTCTGAAATAAACCTTTTGCGCTTCACGCGAAAGTATAGCGGCCGTGATGCAGTCGATGGGAGACTCATCATTCATGCAGTTTTGAGCTACCTGCTCGTTTAAATCTATACGGTAAAGCAATTCACCTAGCTGATTGCTGTGTATCTTTTCGCTCAGTATTTGCTGGGTTTCTTTATAAATGGTGTTGGCATCATGCTCAGAATAAATGATACGCAGATCTTTTTCCAGTTGAGCAATCAGCTGGCTTTTATAAGAATACTGTTCCCCGGTTTTTTCAAGAAACTGGTTCCAGCTTACAGGTCGCGCTTTATCAGCCATTGTGCAAAGGTGGCAAGTTCGGTTTCTATTGCTGGGCTACCATTTGCGTCTTTGAGATACTTAATGGCTTCATCATAAAATTCATTCATGCGTGATTGGGCATAAGCCAAAGCTCCGGTATCTTTAAAAATACTTTTCACAGCTTCTACTTTTTCGGCATCATTTGCATAGCTAGCTTCCATAGAAGCGAGTTGCTGAGGGCTACTATTGTGAGCGGCATTTATTCGCAAAATGGTATTCTTATTATTTAGAATATCACCACCAATAGCTTTTCCAAATTTTTCAGGATCACCAAAGGCGTCTAAAATATCATCCTGAATTTGGAAGGCAATACCAATGCTTTCGCCAAAGCTGTAAATAGCATCAGCTTGCTTTACACTTGCACCGGCTATAAGAGCACCTATTTTCAGGGCGCAGCCCAAAAGAACAGATGTTTTTAGACGAATCATTTCGATATAATCATCTTCCAAAACATCTTGTTGTGTTTCAAAGTTGAGGTCATATTGTTGACCTTCACAAACCTCTAAAGCCGTTTGGTTAAATACTTTTATTACCGAGGGTAAAATTTCAGGCTTTACGGAAACAATGTACTGGTAAGCTTTTACCAACATAGCATCACCGCTAAGTATGGCCACATCACTGTTCCATTTTTCGTGCACGGTTTTCTTGCCTCTTCGCAAAGGGGCTTTGTCCATTATATCGTCATGGATAAGCGAAAAGTTGTGGAAAATTTCGATGCCGAGGGCAGGTACTAAAGCATCATTGGCATTACCACCAAAAAGCTCGCAAGCTGCCAGTGTAAGAGCCGGGCGCAGGCGCTTGCCGCCTAGAGACAGGATGTATGAAATAGGTTCGTAAAGCTCAACGGGCTTGTCGTTAAAGTCCTGACGAGCCAAGGTGCGCTCTATCAGTGTGGTGTAGCCATTAATTTTTTCCATGTACTTAGTCTTCCAAAAGGCGCATCAGATATTCACCATACCCACTTTTTACCAGTGGTGTTGCAATTTCTCTAAGTTGGTCGGCATTAATAAAACCTTGCTGATACGCTATTTCTTCAATACAACCGATTTTCAAACCTTGTCTTTCTTCAATTACATGCACAAATTGCCCAGCTTGCATAAGGCTATCAAATGTTCCGGTATCTAGCCAGGCTGTACCTCTATCCAATATGCCTACTTTAAGGGTACCACGTTTTAGGTACTCTTTGTTTACATCGGTAATTTCATATTCACCTCTTGGAGAAGGCTGTAGATTTTTGGCAATTTCCACCACGTCATTGTCATAAAAATAAAGACCAGGAACCGCGTAGCGAGATTTAGGCTTTGCTGGTTTTTCTTCTATTGAAATCGCTTTTAGGTTTTCATCAAAATCAACTACTCCATAGCGTTCAGGATCTGAAACCTGATAGGCAAAAACAATTCCTCCATTAGGATCTTTGCTGTTTTTTAGCAAATCGCCCATCTCGGTACCGTAAAAAATATTGTCGCCTAAAACCAGGGCAACACTATCATTACCAATAAAAGATTCGCCAAGTACAAAGGCTTGTGCAAGCCCGTTTGGCTCATGCTGTATAGTGTATTCAAATTTACACCCGATGCGACTACCGTCTCCCAAAAGCTTTTGGAAAAGTGGCATATCATGCGGGGTGCTGATGATAAGAATTTCTCTGATTCCCGCCTGCATCAAGGTACTTAGCGGATAGTAAATCATGGGCTTATCATAGATGGGCATCAACTGCTTGCTTATGGCAAGTGTCAAAGGATGTAGTCGTGTTCCGGAGCCTCCGGCAAGAATAATTCCTTTCATGGTTTACGTGGGTTTTTGGTATTAGTTATTTTCAGATTCGTCTTCTTCCTCCTCTTCCTCTTCGTTATTGGTATAAAGAGTAATCATTGGATGATCAAAGTTTTTATTGGCAACCCTTCTTTCTAAGCTTAATAGTAATGTGGGTAGTAGTAATAAGTTGCTAAGCATTGCAATTATCAAAGTGATAGAAACAAGCATTCCTAATGCTGTAATTCCGCCAAAGCTCGAGGTAAGGAAAACACTAAATCCAAAAAAGAGAACAATGGAAGTATAGAACATGCTTACACCCGTTTCGCGGATTGAAACCAAAACTGCGTTGGAAATGTTCCAGCCATTAGCTCTGAGTTCCTGCCTGTATTTTGCCAAAAAGTGAATAGTATCATCTACAGAAATACCAAAGGCGATGGAGAATACAAGGATGGTAGAAGGCTTTAATGGTATTCCAAAATACCCCATAAGCCCGGCTGTCATTAATAAAGGAAACAAGTTGGGTACTAAGGATACCAGCACCATGGCAGCAGAGCGAAACAGTAAAGCCATGATAAGGGCAATTACGCTTATCGCTAAAGCTAAACTTACTATTAAGTTTTTGATGAGATAACCTGTTCCGTGAAGGAAAATTACAGAAGCTCCTGTAACGATGACATCATAGCGTTCGGGATCAAAGATTTCATTCACCTTAGTGCGAATGGACTTCATCATTATCTCGCTTTCCTCGGTACCTAAATCTACTGCTTGTATACTAATCCGTGCTTTTTGGCCGGTGCTATCTACTAGGGAGTTGAGCATCGAAAGCCCCTCTTTTTGTTTAGGGATGTAGCTTAGAATAAAGTTTTTTTCTTGACTTGTGGGTAAACTATAAAAAGAGGAATCTCCATTGTAATAAGCTTGCTTGGCAAACTTTATTCCGTCCACCACAGAAAGTGATCTAGAGAGATCTGGCATTTTGGCTAGCTCTGTTTGTAGCTGATCTACCTTTTTTAGAAATGAAAGGCTCTGAACTCCATTTCTCTTTTTGGTATCAACTACAATTTCTAATGGCACCGTACCACCAAAGTTTTGTTCCAAAAATTTAAGATCTAAAATAAGGGGGTCGGTATCTTTGTACTCTTCGGTAATGTTTCCTGTGGTTTTGATTAATGTGGTGCCAAATGCAGCAACACCGGCAAGTGTGATTACCACAGCGTAAACAATTTTTCGGTGTCTTGCTACTGTGTTTAAAAGGAAGTTAATAAAGCCATTGAGCCAATTTTTTTCGAGGTGATTGTAGTGGCGCTTTTTGGGTGTTTTGGAATAGCTATAAAAGATGGGGATAACTATAATGCTAATTACAAAAACAATAATAATGTTGATGGAGGCTACCAATCCAAACTCCTGAAGAATAATACTGTCCGTAAGGATGAGTGCTGCAAAACCCAGGGCGGTAGTAGTATTGGTTAGTAGAGTAGCCGCTCCAATTTTTCGAATTACGCGCTGTACAGCTTTTATCTTGTTTTTATGATCCTTGTATTCTGAGTGGTACTTATTGATGAGAAAAATACAGTTGGGCACTCCAATCACAATAATCAAAGAAGGGATAAGTGCGCTGAGCATACTTATTTGATGACCAAAACTTGCGATAAGCCCGAAGGACCAGATTACGCCAAGTATTACTACCGACATGGTAATAAGGGTGGCCTTTATGCTCCTCATAAAAAGGAACATAATGAGGGTGGTTACAAATAGTGAAAGACCTACTGTAATACCAATTTCGCTGCTTATTTTTTTGGTGCTTGCCATTCGGATATATGGCAGTCCACTGGCGTGTACTTTATGTCCGGTATTGGTCTCGTAGGTAGCTACTACCTTTTTGATGGATTCAATAATGCGTACAATACTTTTTGTGTAAAGTACATCATCACCAATTTGTACCAGCATCAGCGGGGCACGCTTATCTTTACTGTAAAGAAGCTCATTATAGAAGGGTAAGCCAAAGTAAAACTCGCCCAAACTATCGCTTGATTTGGCATCAAAATCTTCTTCAAAGGGTATTAGCTCCAGTTTTTTAAGGCTATCATTACGCACCAGGTTGTAAGCGTTGATAGGGGAAAGGATGTTGGTTATACCCGAAATGGTGTCCAGGTTTTTTTCCAATCGCATCCAGTCTTTATAACTATCGGGTTCGAAAACGTTGATATCTTCAGCTGCAAGAATTACAGTATTTCCCGATTGTTTGAACTCCTGCTGAAACTGATTGTAAGTAACCTGTGTAGAATCGGTAAGAGGAAGCAGACGCGAAAACTCGTAGCTCATCTCAATTTTTCGACCTTGAAACAGCATGAATGCGGTAGAAAGAATTACTATGCTCAGCATGGTAATTCGGTTTCTCAGTATTAATCGCGCTATGAATGTAAACATATTCTCTGCCTAATGAACCCTGTGAATTTCGGTCGGCAAAATAACGACAATTAAAACTAAGACCTTAAGACTCCCTCAATTAAATACTTTTAAAGAGCGTATTTAGAGGTAATTTTGATGGCAAAGTTTTCCTGAAAGGTTGGAAGGCTCTCAGGACCTATACGATAATATGTGCCTATACCAATAGAAACAAGGTTTTGGCTGATCAGTTTATTAAACTCCAGGCCTGCTTCATAAAATCCTTTATCAGGTGTTTTGGTGGAAATGTTTTTATGTAAATCCGGGCTTCGGAGATCCCCCCACATGGCACGTGCTACCAATTCTATATGAGGAGCAAATTCCTTTCGCCTGAACAGGAGCGATTTAAAATCCTGGCGAAACATAAAGTGAACATAAGTATCTGACATAAACTCATTAAAGCGCATAGTTTCAAAACTATGACGATCAGCCAGCATAAAAGATCGTTTCCAAAAGTCATCGCTGTTTATCTGGTTTGCGGTGGCAGCATAGAGTTTGGAATAGGGTACATCCTGTAATACAGTTCCCCCTTGAAGCTCAAAAGTGGTGACGCCAAGCGCAATGGCTTTTATGCGATGAATCAGTTTTAGGTCTATTTTATCATAATCAAATTCAGAATCCCAAACACCAGAAAGACCTCGGGTATATTGTAAATCAATTACGGGATAACCGGTTTCAAATATCAGCTTACCAAAATCAGGGCCCTCTACGTATTTTTGCGATGGCACATATTGGGCAGCAGCTACCACTTCAAAATAATTGAAACCATTTATGAAGTTTCCATCATTAGCTTCGTCATACCAATAATCACCCACCGTATAGCGGTTTTCGCGTTGCGCCAAAAGCTTGAGGTGTATATTTGGCAAAGGATCAAAAGTTAGGCCGGCAAAGTAGCGAGAGGTTTCATCCCATTGCGGAATAAAAAGCCTACGATAGTTATCTGCAAAAAAGCCAAGTCTTGGTTCAGCTATAAAATTTGCTCCACCACTTTCAAAAATATCAAACTGATAACCTCCTAAAAGCTTGAGATTACTGTGCTTATGTAGCGATATTTCACTGTCCCAGCCATATTTGGTTACCTCGTCTTTAAAACCATAACCCATATATCCGCCAATTTTGAACCAGCGTGAAAATCGACTATTGGTATGAGCGCCAATTCCTAGCCTGAAGCCTTCATATTCATTATAGCTGAGAATGCGATTTATATCAAGATCAATAAAGTAGATGGGAATTTTACCCGTGGCAAGAGTGGTTAAAATCTTTAGTCGTTTGTCCAGGTTTTCGGCTTCACTAAGCGAATCCATAAAAGTATATGTGCTTTGCTCCTGAGCAGAAATACTATCCACGCGATACTGGTTCAAAATCATATCAGCATTGGTTACAGCCAATTCATCGATGCTTACCTGAGCGCGAGAGATATCTTTTTTCTTAATGTCAGCACCTACCTTTATATCTTTAAGATAAGTTCTGGCGCGAGCTACGGGCTTTAAGTTATTTAATGAAATAGTTCCAAAACTGATTTCGGCACTAAGCTGATCAGGAAACCAAATGTGCGGAGCGTAAGGCTTGTAGCGTTGCTCAATGGCAATACGGGTACCGTCATTTTCATAAGGCTCGGCAATTACACTTTGTATAGCCCAGTCAGATGAGTTGATGTATACAACCCCCTTTAGAGGTTGAAATCCGTAATTGGGTTTTGGCCGATAAGAAATTACATAAACCGTGTCGGTAGGCGAATTGTAGGTAGTGTCTTCAATTATAAAAAAGTAGCGCTTAGTGCTTCCTTTGGTTATAGGGTTTAGAAAGTCTTCACCAGCAATGGAGATATAATCACTGTAAAAAGAGAAGGACTGTAGCTGTGTGATGAGTAATGAAAACAAAGGGTTTTTAAAACCTGAACTCCGATTGGCAAGCACCGTTTCGTTGTCGCGTGAAGGTGGGAGGTAGCTGCGCTCGGTTACCGTTTCCATAAAAAACAAATGCTGTTTTTCCATCATTTTAATGATGTCAAAATTTGACGAATCATTACCTGCTATTGTAGTATCCAGAGTATTGGTCATCGCTGTATCGGTAGCTAAGCTATCTTCATCCAGTGTCACCACAAATTTGCTGTATGTTTTGTAGGTAAAAGAGGGTAAGTTTTCAGGAGCATTTTTGTCTTTATGTTCTACCGCGTTGCGTATAATTCTATGGGCTGGGTTTTCACCTGGAAATACAGCAGCTTCTTCAAGTTGCTCGCTTGTTTCCAGCATCGCCACATTTAGCTTTGATTGTGTTGCCGTGATTTGCTCGCTTTGCTTTTGGTAGCCTATAAAAGAAAAATTGATGGTGTGAGGGCCTGAGTTTAATGTAATACTGTAGTTGCCGTCAATGTCGGTAGCAGTGCCAATTTGGGTATTATTTACTGTTACATTTACAAAAGGCATCGCTTTTTTAGTAGAGGCATCTATCACCTTTCCGGTAAGGGTGCGGACTTGGGCATAGCTAAAAGTTGCAAATAGGAGAGTAAGGAGGGTGAATAAAGATTTTTTCATCAATTATTTTTGGTTTGCCTAATATTGAATTGACACCTTTTGCTATGCTTATAGTTGCCAAATGGGAAAGATAATTGCAAAAGAGGCTTTTTACAAAACCCAATGTGTAAAAGAACAAAATTGAAAACGGAGGTTTGTAATAGTAGAGAATTTATAAATGAAGAAACCAAGTATTCCCGCCATTGCGTCCATCACAATTATTTTAGTTGCTGTTGGGTTTTATTTTTTTAATAGTGAGTTTCAGCAGTGGTCAAACAAGGCTTACGATGCTTTTAGCACGGGTGAGATAAAGGAAGTGAAGAAATTTCTTGAGCCTTATCGCGAAATCGGGTATTTGATTTTATTAGGGGCCTTTCTGTTCCAGTTGTTCTTGTTTTTTGTTCCTTCAGTTTTGGTGATGTCACTCAGTATAATGATGTATGGCCCTTGGCTTGGTGGAGGACTTTGTTTGCTGGGCGTATTTTTAGCATCGGTGTTTGCATATTTTTTGGGTCATGCTTTAGGAACTTATACCGTAGACAAAATTATAGGTCATGATAGTAGGGAAAAGATTGAGACATTTTTAGAGAAATATGGTTTTTGGACAGTGGCTGTATTTCGTCTGTCGCCCTTTTTGAGCAATGATGCCGTAAGCTTCGTGGGCGGTTTGGTGAACATGAGTTTCTGGAGATTTATTGGAGCAACCATGCTGGGTACCACTCCACTTACTATTATCCTGGCCTGGATGGGCGAAGATACCGAGCGCGTAAAAATTGGGTTTATGGTTCTTGGGGGTATAAGTATTCTGGCGCTTGGGTTATATATTTTTATTGATAAAAGGAAGACGACTGGTTGAGTGGGGAACTGGTTAGTTTGTTGATTGCTTTGGCGTTTCCAATTTTTACCATGGAGTGCACAGGGTTCAAAGAGTTTTTTGTGTCAGTTTCTTTGCGTTTATACGTGAAAATTTAACCCGCATCCTCCGTGTTCCAATTTCTTTAACAAAAAAAAGCAGGACCCATTTCTGAATCCTGCTCTTATATATCAATGCACTTGCTAACTAATTAACAAGTCTACAAATCAACTTTTCTACAATGTCCCTCTTGACTCTTGCTCTCTTTCGATAGCTT
>JAUHWX010000102.1 GCA_030427285.1 Bacteroidia bacterium | reverse complement strand
AAGTTATAGGTTGAACTGGGCTTGAGTTTGAGGAAAACAAAAAGCTCCGGTGATGTTCCGAAGCTTTTTTATTCTGTTATGCGAAGAAAGGACACAGGGCTAGCTCAAAGCAAATAATATGCATCCATATCCTGTCCACGGCTAGCTGTGGACACCCCTCTCCTCGGGAGAAGGGAACTAGTCGATGATCATTCCGGCTGCCACAGTTTCATTTGTGGCCTCGTCTACCAAAATGATACTACCTGTATTTCTATTTTGATCGTATGCATCTACCAATAATGGCTTGGTAGTGCGCAACTGAACACGGGCTATATCATTTGCACCAATGTTCTTATCGTCTTCCATTCTATGCAAGGTGTTAATGTTCACCTTATAGCGAATATCTTTTATCATACAACGCGCCTCATTAGTTGTCTGGCGAATAATATATTTAGCTCTTGGCACAGGTCCGCTTTGATTCAACCAGCAAAGCATTACTTCAATATCCTGCTTTGCTTCCGGTTGATTATTTGGGCGCACTATCATGTCTCCACGGCTAATGTCGATATCATCTTCCAAAGTCATAGTAACTGACATCGGTGCATAGGCCTCCTCCAATGGGCCATCGAAGGTGTCCACTGATTTTATTTTGCTGGTAAAACCTGACGGTAGAACCATCACATCATCACCTGGCTTAAATACACCTCCAGCAATACGCCCTGCATAACCACGGTAATCGTGATATTCATCCGAATGTGGACGAATTACGGTTTGCACCGGAAAACGACAATCAATATGATTTTGATCACTCCCAATATGGATGGTTTCCAGTGTATGAAGAAGGGTTTCTCCTTGATACCACTTCATATTTTCAGAGCGGTTTACCACATTATCACCATGCAAAGCACTAATAGGAATAAAACGGATATCCTTCACATCCAGCTTAGAGGCAAAGTCTTTGTATTCTGCAACTACTTTTTCGTAGGCTTCTTCGCTGTAATCCACGAGATCCATCTTATTAATACAAACCACTACATGAGGAATTTGTAAAAGTGAAGCGATGAATGAGTGACGGCAAGTTTGCTCTATTACACCATGACGCGCATCCACCAAAAGCAAAGCAAGGTTTGCGGTAGAAGCACCCGTTACCATATTTCGGGTATACTGAATGTGCCCTGGTGTATCGGCAATTATAAACTTACGCTTTGGGGTTGCAAAGTAGCGGTAGGCTACATCAATGGTAATTCCTTGTTCGCGCTCATCTTTAAGACCATCGGTAAGAAGAGAAAGATCTACATGATCTAGCCCTCTTTTTGTACTGCTACTTTCTACAGCATCCATCTGATCTTGAAAAATTGATTTTGAATCAAAAAGCAATCTTCCTATTAGGGTACTTTTACCATCATCTACACTACCAGCGGTGGTAAAGCGAAGGAGCTGCATGTCCAGGTAAGAGTTGGATTCTTTGGGTTGTATATTATTTGTTGACATTATTTTTAGTATTAAGTATTTAGTAGTGAGTACTTAGTATTATGTTAGATATCGAGTCTTAATACTCAATGACCTGATACTTTGTACCCCTTAAAAATATCCCTGTTTCTTACGGTCTTCCATTGCTGTTTCACCACGCTTATCATCCGCACGGTTACCGCGTTCAGTTTGACGTGCAGCAGCTACTTCTTCTACAATTTTTGCTAAGTTATCAGCATCCGACTCTACACCTCCTGTTATGGTAATATCACCCAGGGTGCGGAAACGAATTTGCTTCATTTCTGGCTTATCATTTGGCCCCAGTACAATATGCTCAGAAACTGGTAGCCATGAATTGTTTCTCCAAATTACCTCGCGTTCATGCGCAATGTATAAGGATGGAATAGCAATATTTTCATGCAAAATATACTGCCATACATCCATCTCCGTCCAGTTGCTAATAGGAAATACACGGAAGTGCTCACCCATATTTTTGCGACCATTAAAAAGGTTCCAAAGTTCAGGACGTTGGTTTTTTGGATCCCATTGACCGAAGTCATCACGGTGCGAAAAGAAACGCTCCTTTGCACGGGCTTTTTCTTCGTCACGTCTGGCTCCACCCATACAGGCATCAAAATTGTTGCTTTCTATGGTGTCCAAAAGAGTGGTGGTTTGCAAAGCATTTCTACTTGCATTTTTTCCAGACTCCTCACGAACTTTACCTTCATCAATGGATTGCTGAACACTTCCTACAATCAGATTCACACCTAACTCCTTCACAAGATTATCTCTGAACTCCATTGTTTCAGGGAAGTTGTGACCTGTGTCAATGTGTACTAATGGAAACGGAATTTTAGCAGGCCAAAAAGCCTTTTTTGCTAAGTGCGTGAGCACAATAGAATCCTTACCTCCTGAAAACAGAATAGCAGGATTTTCAAATTGTGCATAAACCTCACGCATCACGTATATCGCTTCTGCTTCGAGTTCTTTTAAGTGGGTTAATGTGTAACGCATTTTTTCTATTTAAGATTTTTGATTTGGGATTGGCATTTTTTGATTAGTCCTCCCCCGCTCCGAAAGTATTCCGAGCACTCCTACTTCCCCCGAAAGCTTTCGGGGTCAGCACAGGCTCTCAAGAGGGGGAAATATGTTTGGAGTTTAACTTTTGTTCAATGGTTTTCATTATCATAGCAACGCCTTCTTCAATACTCACTTGGTGCGTGGGTACTGATACATCAGGGTTTTTAGGTATTTCAAAGGGTGATGATATTCCTGTAAAGTTGGAAATCTCGCCACTGCGGGCTTTTTGGTATAGACCTTTCACATCGCGCTTTTCGCATTCTTCCAGCGGGCAATCTACATACACCTCTACATAGCGATTTGCGCCAAGCATGTTTTTCACCAGTTGCCTTTCTTCCTCAAAAGGAGAAATAAAAGCCGTGATGGTAAGCACCCCTGCATCCACCATAAGTTTTGCCACCTCTCCAATGCGTCTTATGTTTTCCTTACGGGAAGCTTCAGAAAAGTCGAGATCCTTGTTTAGGCCACTACGCACATTATCACCATCTAATATATAGGTGTGCATCCCTCTTTTATAGAGCTCTTTTTCGAGAGCACTAGCCAATGTAGACTTACCGGAACCACTAAGCCCAATAAACCAAATCACAAAAGAGTCATGGCCCTTCATTCGATGGCGGTCCTCGGCTGTAATTTGATGATTATGAGGAATAATGTGAAGCTTTTCACTCATAAGAGGTTGAATTTTAAGGTTGCAAAAATTAGAAAAATAAGGCTATAAACAAGGCTGGTGGGAATGCCCACTCGCAAGAAGTCATTGAAATTATAATTACCCGCTTCCATCACCATTAAGTTGGTTTGATAAGCAAATGGTGTGATAAAGCAACATGACGCGGCATAGGCTGAAGTTAAAAACAATACATGTTCCGAAACCGGAGATACAGCTGCTAAACTCAATACGATGGGGAAAATGATAGTAATGGCGGCCACATTGGTTATCAAAGAAGTGAGTATTAAGGTGGTAACAAAAACACCTACAACCACTCCCAGGGGGCTCCAGCTTGCAGCATTGCTAAACAGCAGGTTTGTAATATAATCTGCCGCTCCGGAGTTCAATAAAGCATCACCAATGGATAAGGCTGAAATCAAGATGATTAACAAATCAAAACTGATGTTCTTTTTGATATTCTCCACATTGGTCATGCGAATAATAAGCTGAGTAAGCAGGATAATTAGTAAGGCATTGAAAAGGCTCAATACATTAAAAATAGCTAAGCCAGCAGCTACTATCAATGAACTAAAAAAGATCAATTTCTTTTTAGGAGACAGTTCTTCCTTTCGCTCTAAAGAGTTAATAATCAATAGGTCATTTGATCTTTTATTTCTACTTCTAAATTCAGTACCCGTAGTAAGAAGCAATAAATCGCCAGTGCGCAATTGCATAGCTCCAATTCTCCCTCCTACGTTTTCACCAGAACGATGTATACCAATGATGGCTGCATCATATTTTTCACGAAAACCAATTTGCTTTACCGATTGACGATCTAGTCCGCTATTCTGGGTTACAATTGCTTCTATAATTTCCGCATTGTCTTTTATCTGAAGCTTCTCCTTCTTGTGTAGCTCCAGTCCAGGAGTCTTTTTGATAAATTCTAAGGTGGATTTTGTTTCACCAGCAAAAAGCAACACATCTTCCGCCTTCAAAATTTCAGTAGGCTTCACTGGGCTTATCCTTACGCTGTCGCGAATGATCTCTGAAAGAAACACACTTTCCAAATTTCTTAAACCGGCTTCTTCCACCGATTTATCTATAAGTGGGGAGCCAATCATTACCGAACTTTCAACCAAATACTCACGCGCATTTTCTTCCAGTGATTTTAAAATTTCTTTTTTATCGCGGAGCAACCATGGGCCCGCCAGGTACAAAAAGAATAAGCAGCCTAATGTAACTAACACGCCAGGAACAAAGAAGTCGCCAAAACCCAATAAAGGATGACCATTCTCCCCTAAAAGGCCATTTAAAACCAAGTTGGTAGATGTACCGATAAGGGTAATCACCCCTCCCAAAATAGCACTATACGAAAGTGGGATAAGTAGACGAGAAGGATTTATTCCATGCTTTCTTCCCCATTGATACACATAAGGCATCATCATAGCCACCACAGGTGTATTATTCATTACAGATGAAACAGCCGAAACCGAAATTCCCATCCTTAAAATAAAGGATCGCTGGTTTCCAGCCTTACCAAATAATCGTTCAAAATAGGCTGCAAGATCAAAGAAGTCGTTAATACCAGCTGTGATTATAATAAGGACAAATATGGTAAGGATAGAAGGGTTACTAATTCCGGAAACAAAGCGATCTACCTCAATAGCTCCGCCTAAAGCTAATATACCTACCGCAGACAAAAAGGCCCAGGAAGTTTTAATGCGATCCCATACCAGGACTGCTATTAGCAGAATAATTGTAGAGAGTACAAAAGCTATTTGTAGATTTTGCGGTATCACCGATTTATTAATTTATCGGCAAACATACTAAAAGTCTATTGAATTTATAGACTTTTAGATTTTCGGTAGATTTTTTCAATAATGTCAACCACTTTAAGTCCTTCTAAAGCATTAGTGGTGATTGAAGCTCTTCCTTTTAAAACACTCACAACATTCTCTATTATATAACTGTGATTGGCTGCTGAACCTTTGTAAACTCCATAATCATTTCCTGGATTTGTGGGCGCCAATTTTGGCATTTGGTAATCCTTAATATTGCACGCCTCCACTTTATCCATATACTGTCCTCCTACTTTTACACTTCCATTTTCAGCAATAATGGTCATACTACTCTCGAGATTTTGCTCATATACCGAAGTAGAATAATTTATACTACCCATTCCTCCATTTACAAATTCAAAACTCACCACCCCACTGTCTTCAAAAGCTGTTAGGTCCTTATGGTTAAAATCTGCCAAGCGACCTTCAATATTTGCAATATCTCCAAAGAGCCAATACATTATATCGATGAAATGAGAGAACTGCGTAAACAAAGTACCTCCGTCTAAGTCTTTGCTTCCATGCCAATTATCACCTGTGTAATATCGTGCATCACGGTTCCAGTAGCAATTTATCTGTACCATAAAAATGCGGCCAAGCTTTCCACCTTCTATCAATTCCTTTAGCCAAATATTGGGTGGCGAATAGCGATTTTGCATTACCACAAAAAGCTGCTTATGCACATTAAGGGCTTTATAAATCACTTTTTCGGCATCGGCTTTTGTAAGTGTCATAGGTTTTTCTACCACCACATGCTTTTGCGCATCCAAACATTTTAAGGAATGCTCGGCATGAAGGCCATTTGGAGTAGCAACTACTACCGCGTCCAACTCTTTATGCTGCTGTAGCATTTCATCAAGAGTATTATAATATGGAACACTGGGAAATTCTTGCCCAAAACTTTCTGGAGTGGTAATGTCACAAATAGCGGTTAAATTGGCTTCGGGATGGCGCTGGATCATTTCTGCGTGGCGCTTACCAATATGACCAAGGCCAATTATTCCAAAGTTAATCTCTGCTTGAAGCATAGTTTTGTTGTTAATAAATCAGGCTTACACTTTCGCCTGACAGTTTATATTGTTGTTGAGACTCCGGGCAAGTTGCATACCCACTTTCGTTAAATTTTAGACGATGACCATATTCGCTCACAAAGCCAATTTGCCGAGCCGGATTTCCAACCATCAAAGCATAGGGTTGCACATTCTTAGTGATAACGGCTCCGGCTCCAATCATTGCATATTTCCCAATGGTATTTCCGCATACAATGGTGGCATTTGCTCCTATTGATGCACCTTTTTTAACGAGGGTTTCCACATACTGATCTTTCCGTACGATTGCGCTTCGCGGATTAATAATGTTGGTAAAAACCATAGAAGGCCCTAGAAAAACATCATCCTCACATTTTACACCTGTATAAATGGAAACATTATTCTGAACCTTTACATTATCACCCAGAACAACCTCAGGGCTAATCACCACATTTTGACCCAGGTTACACTTTTTACCAATCTTACAATTGGACATGATATGGCTAAAGTGCCAAATTTTGGTGCCCTCACCAATGGTGCAATTATCGTCAATTACTGCCGTTGGATGAGAAAAGAAATTTGTTTCCAACATTATTCTTATTTTGGACAAATATAAACTTCGCTGATGTTTAACATGCTTTTAAAGCATGTTTGCTCATTGGGGCTTTTTTAGCATCACGATATTTCACATCTTGCGCCTAGTTTAGAATACACATGAAAAGAGCTACTATATTATTTTTGACCATTTTGAGTTATTTCGCTCAAGGTCAAAATCTTGTAAAAAATCCAAGCCTTGAAAACACGGCTGAATGCCCAATCATTGCTACTGATTTAGAAGACATTATCGACCCTTGGACGCATTATTTTGGCACTCCAGATTACTTTCACATGAGCTGTGGCAACCCTGGCTCAGCAACGCAAACTAATTTAGCACAACCGTTTGACGGTTCGGGTTTTATCGGTTTAGCTGTATATGGAGACTCTGGTGCCTACGAACGTGAATATCTGCATGGTGAGCTTAAAGAAGCGTTGATAAAAGATCAATTTTACCGAGTTACATTTTATGTGAAGCCCGTAAATAATGACGCATCGGGCGTTAGCTACGGCATTGATAAAATCGGAATGTATCTTAGCAATCAACCTCTTGATTCGGTTCCTACCGAACGTTTTTATGATGTTGAGCCTCAAGTGCGAGCAAAAAATCCAATTGTTGCAGAAAGCTACTGGACATCAGTTTGTGGAATATACAAAGCAAAAGGTGGTGAGAAATTTATCACCATCGGAAACTTTTTCCGCGACAGCGAAACCACTGTAATACCACTTAACAATGCCTTGAATCCTCAAAGAGCATATTACCTTTTTGACTATGTGGAGGTATTGGAAAATGATTTACCACAATTGCCTGAAGATACTATAATATGCATTGAAGAAAGAATTGACCTTGAACTTGAAGCTCCCGATGTAAATATAAGATGGAGCGATGGTAGCACTGGTTCTAACTTCTTGATAACTGAGCCAGGAACTTATTACGCTTTAATCAGCAGTCCGGCTTGTAGCTACACTGACACAATTGTGGTAGAGCCTACCAATTGTGTAGATTGTAAAGTGTATGCTGCCAATGCTTTTACGCCTAATGGAGATGGAATAAATGATGAATTTGTAGTAACTCCAAGTTGCACGAATACTCCAACTCAGGATTATTTCAGATCATTCCATATCAGCATTTTTGACCGCTGGGGACAAAAAGTATTTGAATCGACTGACCCAACCGTAAGCTGGGATGGAAACAATGTAGATGGGCAAGGAATATATACCTACACAATTGAATATCAATTTCAGGTATACCGTGAGACACAAACTTTGGTAAAAAGGGGAACCTTAACCTTAATTAGGTAAAGCTCACAATATTTAAATTAAAATGGCCCCTTTGATATATATCAAAGGGGCCATTTTAATTATTACCACTAAGTAACATTATATACTTTAAGAAAACTTAAGGCGAAAGCACATCGCTGACACCTTCTTATCGCAATACCTTTATGTGCCCAGATTGGGTGACCTGATCTGACTTGAAAGAATACAGATACACATCGGGTTTGGCTTCGGTTCCTTTAATTTTTCCATCCCAAAACACCTCGAAAGGATTCTTGGTTTCAAATATTTTTTGGCCCCATCTATTAAACACCTCGAAGCTAGAATTAGTAAAGCATTCATCACTTCCTTTTATCGTGTAGCTATCATTTATACCGTCACCATCAGGGGTAAAGGCCTCTGCAAAAAACACTTTTGGCTCCTTTTGTTCCTTTATAATAAAGGTTTCGGTAACCGAACAACCTTCAGCATCAATAAGCGTAAGGGTGTAATTTGCTGGCTCCAGCAATATTGTGCCTTCATAAACTACATCCGTATTTAACATCAACTGAAAGGGTGAGGCTGCTCCGCTTGTAGAAACGTGAATTTCTGCGGCAGCATAAGAAACACAAGTCAGCTCCTCTATTTCAACTTTGAGCTGAATATCCTTATCTAAAAATTCAAAGGTTCTGCTTGTAAAGCAACCATTGGCATCTGTAACTATTAAATGATACACACCACTCATTACGTTATAACGACTTAGTGTAGTTACCCCATCTTGCCACAAATAGGTATAAGGAGCTACACCTCCATTTACTGCTAATTCAATTAATCCAAAATCCGTGGGGTCGCAGCCAGGGGCCAGCACGTTTACATCTTCCACCGTCAAGGGATGCGGATCTTTTATTTCAAAGTCAACAGTTGTTTCACATCCTGATGAATCTAACACTAAAATGGAATACTTACCGGCTGACAAATCAGTAACACCTGCAGAATTTACTTTACCATGACTAATCACAAGGCTACTGATGTGATTATTTCCTAATGCCCTCAAATAAACCGCTCCATCACTTTCACCAGCGCAGGTGGGAAGCTTAATGCTATCCACCTCCACTTTAAACGTATCCGGCTGAGTAACTGTGTAAGAAGCTGTAGCATTGCATCCATTTCCATCGGTTACAGTTACTGTGTATGTTCCGGCTTTTACATTATATAAATATTGACCGGCCATATTGTTATTCCAACGAAATGAATAGGGCGCAGTTCCGCCCTTTCCTTTTATCGAAATATTTCCGGAAAGGCCATTGCACAAGGCGTGATCTAAACTAAGCAACTCAACCTCCAACGTGTCTGGGTCTATAATATTTATGGCTATACTATCGCTGCACCCCAGTGCATCAGAAACCCAAACATGATGAATACCTCTGCCAAGACCATGGGCCGTATCACTAGTTGAACCATTGCTCCAGGTATAACTAAAGGGTGCCATACCTCCGATAATTTTTACACTGGCAAATCCTGTATTAGAAGCTGCGCATAATGGTGGCACCAAAGAATCAATACCTAAATTAAAATTACCTGCATCGGGAATGAAAACATAAATACTATCGGTGCAGCCATGAGCGTCAGTTATTAGCGCGCTATAATTCCCTGCTGATAATCCTTGAATACTGCTTGAAGTATGATTAGTATTCCAAAGAACTGAATAGGGTGCAGTACCTCCCACAATAGAAATTGCTGCACTGCCGTTCTGCTGGTGGCAAGTTTCTGGTGAGAGGCTATCCAAAATTATTGACAAGGATTGTGGCTCATTGATTACATAAGTTACCTGTTTTAAACAGGCATTTGCGTCTATTACAGTAAGGCTGTAACTACCTGCTTGTAGTCCGGAAATAGAGCTGTCTTGCTGATTGGTATTCCATTGTAAGGAATAAGGGGCTTGACCACCCCTAATGGAAACATCTATAAAACCATCGTTAGATCCATAGCAGTTTACATGTTGAATATTCTTTAGAATTACTTGCAAACTATCAGGGGCTGATAAAGTATAACTTGATGAAATAGAACAACCCCGGCTATCGGTTACTGTTACTCCATAGCTTCCGCTACCGAGGTTGTTCAGAGTAGAGACCGTATCTGTGGTACTCCAGAGAATATTGTAAGGAGACGTACCTCCTGTAATGTCGATAGATAATTTGCCGCTGCTACTTCCAAAACACATTGGGTTTTGAAGAGTGTCAATAGAAACTTGCAGTGCATTGGGCGAAGATAAAAGAAAATGGATACTATCCGAACAACCAACAGCATCCACCACAAAAACATTGTGATTTCCCGCTTTCAAGCCCATGGCCGTATCTGCAGTTGAGCCATTGCTCCAGCTAAAAGTGTAGGGAGCTTGTCCGCCTTGCGGTAATACTCTTGCAAACCCATCATTACCACCAAAACACGATGGCGATGCTAGTGAATCTAACGCGGCTGAAAAACCTGAAAGGTTCTGTACTTGAAAAGAAATACTATCTGAACAACCGCTGGAATCAACCACATAGGCAGTGTGTACTCCCGCTGCCAACCCGCTAGCTTGTAGCCCTGATTGACTATTACTCCACAGCACAGTGTAAGGACTTGTACCTCCATGGACACTCACCGAGGCAATTCCATTGGACAAACCACAGGATGCAGGTGCCACACTATCAATTTGAATATTTAAAACCTGCGGCTCCAATATATGGTATGTGGCCGATACCTTACAACCCCTACTATCCGTTAGGTTAATGATGTATAAACCTGCGGATAAATTGCTATTTAAGGCGCCAGTACCGCCATTGCTCCAACTATATGTATAGGGCATAGTGCCGCCATGGGCCTCCACCTCCAGTGAGCCATTACCTGCCCCATTACAGGTTACATTTTTTATGGCTTTTAAATTAAGCCATAGGCTATCAGGATCGGTAAGTGTATAATTTGATGAAATAGAACAACCCCGGCTGTCGGTAACCGTTACTCCATAGCTTCCGCCACCGAGGTTGTTCAGAGTAGAGACCGTATCTGTGGTACTCCAGAGAATATTGTAAGGAGACGTACCTCCTGTAATGTCGATAGATAACTTGCCGCTGCTGCTTCCAAAACACATTGGGTTTTGAAGAGTGTCAATAGAAACTTGCAGTGCATTGGGCGAAGATAAAAGAAAATGAATACTATCCGAACAACCAACAGCATCCACCACAAAAACATTGTGATTTCCCGCTTTCAAGCCCATGGCCGTATCTGCAGTTGAGCCA
>JAUHWX010000101.1 GCA_030427285.1 Bacteroidia bacterium | reverse complement strand
GTACAGCGGGAGGAATATGCTGAGATGATGGAAATGCAATCTGAAAGTTTTGAAGAAAGTATGGAAGCTTTTGCGGAAAGCATGGAAAAGTGGGCAGAGATATATGGCCCGCAGATGGAGGCCATGGGCGAAAAAATGGCTAAGAATATGGAGAAGTGGGCTGAAGGTTTTGCCAAAGAAATGGCAGAATGGGCCGAGCAAATGGAAAAACAAGCTGAGAGGTCGGCTAATGCTGCACCCCCCGCCCCACCGGCCCCACCGGCAGCCCCCAATGAAAAATCAAACAAGTAAGAGAACTGTAGGTATCTGATAATAATCTAACGAAAATAAAAAATGAAAAAACTGATGATGACTGCCGGACTATTGTGTGTAGTGCTTTATGGCGCATGGGCACAGCCGGATGACGAAAAGAAAGACGAAACTGTAGAGATTGAAATAAGCGGAAATAAAGTAACGATACAGGCAGAGGATATGGAGAACCTTTCGGAGGTAGATCTGAATGCCATAATCCGTGAAGTTACGGCACGAAGTATTCAAATTCAGAAGCAGCAACAAGAGCTTTTGGCGCAGGTAAATAAGCAGGAGGCTAATGGAGAAATTACTGCTGAACAGGCCGAAGAAATGCGGGATATGATAAATGACCATACGGAAGAAAGCATGGAAATGGTAGGCGAATTGATGGAAGCGTGGGGCGAGAGTTATGAAGAGCGTATGGAAGCGTGGGGTGATGAATATGAAGCCAGCATGGAAGCCTGGGAAGCTGAAGTAGAGGCGCGATCAGAAGAAGGCAACTTTACCATGCCTCCGCTACCTCCAATACCGCCATTGCCTCCATCTGCTGCTCCAGAGTCGCAGGCTAACTCAGGTGGCAAAGGTCAAAAAATTATTATCAACGAAGAGGGTATTATTATCCAAAAAGGAGATAACGGTGAGGAGCCTTTTGCATGGAAATTTGATGAAGAAGATGAAACAGATGAAGAACCTAGCAATCGTCCCAAAAAGATTGATCGCACCAACGGGTATTTCGATATTAATTGGGGCTTTGATCAACAATTGGCGGGAGGAACTGATTTTATTACCGATGGCGCTGAGGAGCTTGACTTTTGGAGATCACACGTTTTTGATTTCGGATTTGGAGGAAAGACCCGCATAGGCTCACCTTACAGTAAGTTTTACATTAAGTGGGGAGGTGAGTTTAGTTTTAACGGATTTAGATTACTAGGGAATAATAGCTTGCAGAAAGACGTAGATGGAAACACCACCATACGTTTGGATAGCGGAAAAGCCGTGGATAAATCAAAATACAACATTGCATATTTTAGTGTTCCGGTAATGTTTCAGCTAGACTTTAGTGATGTAGGAGAAATAGATGAATCATTTACACTTGGAGTAGGAGGATACGCAGGCGTAAGGCTTAGCTCAAGAAGAGTTTTGAAATACAGTACTCAGCAGTATAGTGAGATCGAAGAATACATAAAGGGAGATTTTAATACCAACCAGTTTCGCTATGGCGTGATGGCACAGCTGGGCTGGGATGCTTTCAAAATTACCGCTAAGTATGATCTTAACTCTTTCTTTAAAGAAGGAAAAGGTCCCGATTATCAGGTAGCGTCCATTACCTTTGGGTTTACATTGTAAATGAGATTTGCAATTATAATGAGTCTAAAGATTAAGGCACTTCATGCTGCAGAAAATTGAACAAAACTTAAAAAATAAGGTCAAGTCCAATGAAACGTTGTTTTGGCTTGTCACTTCACTTAGAGAGAAAGTAGGCCTTCGAAAAAGGACCTACTTTTTTATTATTGGAGCAGCCCGGGGCGGAACAACTCTATTGTCGGCTATGCTCGACTGTCACCCTGAATTAAGAGTGGGTTTTGAGCGATTTGCTACTGACTACCTTTGGGCAGAAAAGTTTAAGGAAGGCAAAAATGCCTCGCTCATGAAGCGCATCAACACTTTTAAAAGAGCCTGCACTAAACTATCCTACACAAGTGGTTTATATTGGGGAAACAAAATAGTAGAAGTGCAGATAAGGGCTCTATTTCAAGCTCCGGGAGCAACAAGTAAGGCTGAGGTAGTAAAAGCTTTTAGCGACAAGGTGCTTAAGAATCGAAAGGTGATTTTTCTTGTTAGAGACGGGCGGCACTGCGTGCGCTCCAAGTTAAATAGGGAAAATAAAGACTACACCACGGCATTGCATACATGGAAATTCTCCATAGAGTTATACAACATGTTAGAAGAACATGGAATAGAGCAATGCTTGGTGCGCTATGAAGACCTGGTGTCAAACCCCAAAAAGGAACTAGAGCGCATTTGTCTTTTTCTAGGTGTTCCCTATCGGGAAGAAATGTTGCAGGCACCAAATCACCGAGCCATGCCTGATGCTTACAAAGGGGGAAAAGGAATTAGATCAGTGCCACCTCTTACAGATGAGCAAAGCTCTTGGACGGCAGATATGGAGGTTGAATTGAAACAATTAGGATACTTAGATGAAAATTGAGTCGAAAAATTTTGAACAACTTGATAAGAATGAACTCTATGATGTACTGGCATTCAGAGAAAAGATTTTTGTAGTTGAACAAGAATGTGCCTATCAGGAGCTTGATCATTTTGATCAGCAATCAACCCATATTTTAGGCTACAGCCAAAATGAGCTGGTAGCTTATGCCAGAGTGCTGCCGCCTGATACAGTGTATACTCAAAGCAGTATTGGCAGAGTAGCGGTAAAAAAAGAAGCCCGCAATACGGGCTTCGGAAGACTATTATTTAAAGCGGCTCTTGAAGAGGCACAAAGGCTTTACTCGGATCAGAATATTAAAATTCAAGCACAGATATATCTAGAAGAATTTTATGCAAGCTTTGGATTCAAAACCATTTCGGAGCCCTACCCTGATTGGGGTATCTGGCATGTAGACATGATTTTAGAAGCCAGGTAAATTCTACTGTTCATCATAGCTTATCACCACCTTCTCACTGGTTGGGTGAGTTTGGCAGGTGAGTACAAAACCTTCTTCTACTTCATCATCTTCAAGGGCGTAGTTCATTGCCATTTCTACAGAGCCTTCAAGCACTTTAGCACGGCATGTGCAGCATACAGCACCCTTGCAGGCGTAAGGCACATCTGCACCAGCATCAAGGGCAGCGTCAAGTACATTTTTGCCATTAGATGCAATGTCAAAATGTGTCTCTTCGCCATCAAGAATAATGGTAACCGCACTGGTCAGAGCATCGCTTTTCTTTTCTGCTGATACCTTGGTTTTATGCGCAATATTTTGAGATGGTGACGTAAATAGCTCGTAATGAACATGGGATTTTTCGGCCCCTAGTTTAAGCAGGCTGTCATTTACACAGTTAATCATGGCTTCAGGACCACATATAAAATACTCATCAACTTCATTGATGTTGAAGAATTTTTGAGAGAAGGAAATACACTTTGCCTCGTCCAAATGACCTTTCAGCATGTCGGTACCTTGATCTTCGCGGCTAAGAATATGGTGTACCTCAAGTCTATTCATGTGCTCATTCTTCAACGCATCAATGGCATCACGGAAAATTACAGACTGGGTTGTTTTGTTTCCAAAAAATAAAGTGAAAGTACTTTCCGGCTCAATGGCCATTACCGATTTGATAATCGAAAAGATGGGTGTAATTCCAGAACCTGCAGCAAAAGCTACATAGTTTTTCTTGTTGGTCGGATCAAGCTTTGTGTAGAACTTACCTTCAGGAGTCATTACATCAATTTCAGTGCCCACAGTAAGTTCTTGATTGGCAAAAGTGGAAAATTTACCACCAGGAACTTGCTTGATTGCTACTCGCAATTCGCCATCCACCGGGCTTGAGCATAGTGAGTAAGAACGTCTAATTTTCTCACCACCAATTTCCTTTTCAAGAGTAAGGTATTGGCCAGGAATAAAGTTATAGTCATCAACCAAATCCTCGGGCACATCAAAGGCTACAGAAATGCAGTCCGAAGTTTCGCGGGTAATGTCAGAAACACGTAGCTTATGAAAACGAGCTCTGCGTGACGATTTTTCATTGGTAAGGAGTGAATCCTTTTTATCTTTTGCTTTCTTGAAGAAATTCAGCATAATAGTATAATTTCAGGGCTGCAAATATACTACCCCCTTACGTAATGGCTCAATATTGTTTAAAGAAACCTTATCTGATGCTTTTCAATCAAAATATGGAAGTGTAATATTTGCGCCCTATCTTTGTAAATCACTAATATCCGTGTGACAATGACGAAAGAAATGAATTTGGAAGAACGTTTTCAGCAATATGTAGATGCAGAAAACAAGGTGGAGCCAAAAGATTGGATGCCGGAAAAGTATCGAAAAACACTAATTCGCCAGATTAGCCAGCACGCCCACTCAGAAGTAGTAGGCATGTTGCCTGAGGCAAACTGGATTACAAGAGCACCTTCCTTGAGAAGAAAAGTGGCTCTACTTGCCAAAGTGCAGGATGAAGCAGGCCACGGTTTGTATCTATATTCTGCAGCAGAAACTTTAGCAGCTGACCGTATGGACATGGTAGAGGATCTCCTTAGTGGAAAGGCGAAATACTCAAGTATATTTAATTATCCTACCCCAACCTGGGCTGATATAGGCGCGATTGGTTGGTTAGTAGATGGTGCAGCAATTGCCAATCAGGTGATGCTTTGCCGTACATCATATGGGCCGTATGCCCGTGCGATGGTAAAGATTTGTAAGGAAGAAAGCTTTCACCAACGTCAGGGTTATGAAATTACCATGACTCTTGCACAAGGTAGTCCGGTTCAAAAACAAATGGCGCAAGATGCGCTTAACCGCTGGTGGTGGCCATCCCTAATGATGTTTGGCCCTACTGATGATGCTTCGCCAAACTCTGCCCAGAGTATGAAGTGGAAGATTAAGCGTAAATCAAATGATGAGCTTCGTCAGGAGTTTATTGATAAAACGGTTCCTCAAGCTGAATTTTTAGGTCTTACCATTCCTGATAAAGACTTGAAATGGAACGAAGAAACTGGTCATTATGAGCATGGCGAAATTGACTGGGAGGAGTTTTACAATGTGATAAAAGGTAACGGAAAGTGCAATAAGCAACGTCTTGCAGCGCGTAACAAAGCTCATGACGAGGGTGCATGGGTGCGTGAAGCTGCCAATGCTTACGCAGAAAAAGAAGCCGAAAGAAGGAAGAAGAAAAGCAGCGCAGCGTAATCTGTGCTAGAATATACCCCAAGGGGACAATCGATTTTTTATGAGTAACAAGGACAATTGGAAAATTTGGGAAGTGTTTATTCGCTCTCGCAATGGTTTGAGTCATAAACATGTAGGGAGCCTTCACGCTCCGGATGCAGAAATGGCGATAAAAAATGCCCGTGATGTGTATACCCGCAGAAGTGAAGGTATTAGTATTTGGGTAGTTCCATCAGAATCAATCACTGCCAGCAGCCCTGATGAGAGCGAACCATTATTTACTCCAGCGGATGACAAGGTATATCGTCACCCAACATTTTACGATATCCCGGACGAAGTGGGACACATGTAGCCTTTGGCATTTAAAGTTTAATGTTTGTGGTTACTCTTCGTTTGACATATAAAAACGTCAGTTCGAGCGGAGTCGAGAACAAACGGTTAAAGAAGTAAAGTTTTGCAAAACGAATTATTACAATATACACTGCGCCTTGGAGACAACGCCTTGATACTTGGTCAACGATTAGCCGAGTGGTGTGGTCATGGTCCTATTTTAGAGCAGGATATCGCTCTTTCAAACATTGCTTTGGATCAGCTAGGTCAAGCCCGAATGCTAATGCAGTATGCGGCCGAACTAAAAGGAGGAGAGTCTACGGAAGATAAAATGGCATTCTTTAGAGATGTGACAGAGTATAACAACTTATTGTTGCTGGAACTTGAGAATGGCGATTGGGGGAAAACAATAGCCCGCCAGTTTCTTTTTGATACCTACAATTACTTTTTGTACACCGAATTGCTAAACAGCAAGGATGATCAAATTCGCGCTGTAGCGCAAAAGGCGATTAAAGAAATCACCTACCATGCTCAGTGGAGCGCTGAGTGGGTGATTCGCTTAGGTGATGGAACAGAGGAAAGTCATGAGCGTATCCAAAATGCAATCAATGATCTTTGGGAATGGACTGGTGAAATGTTTGCTATGGACGCCATAGACGAAGCGATGCTAGAAGCTGGAATTGGTGCAGATTTAAATAAAATAAAAGCGGACTGGCACGAAAAAGCAAGCATGATATTAGACATGGCTACTTTAGAAAAGCCAGAGGCTGACTGGTTTCAGAGTGGGGGTAAGCAAGGGGAGCATACTGAATATCTCGGGTTTTTGCTAGCCGAAATGCAGCATTTACCAAGAATGTACCCGGAGGCTAGTTGGTAAAATAAGTTGATATAATTATAATGAAGGTCGAGTCTCATTAGGCTCGGCCTTTTTTATTGGCAGGGCACAGCGTTTTCAATTTCCGTAAGTTTAAAGAATGGTTTCAATAGCTTGCAACTAAAACTAAACTGGCGGTCTGTATATATAATATGAAGTCACTTTTTTCTTGGATATTAATAGGTTCTGTAGCTCTCCTTGCTGGCTGTAAAATGAAGACGTATAATAGTCTTGACTCAGCCTACCGCGATGCAGAGAATACCGAGAAATTGGTGTTGTACCGAAAGAAGATTGGCGTGCTGCCACCGGATATTGCACGCTTGGCCAATTTGAAAGAGCTGCGAGTTTTTAAGTGTAATCTGTACAGTATTCCTCCCGAAATAGGCATGCTGGACTCCCTCGAGGAATTGGTGTTGAGCAATAATCACTTGGACTCATTGCCTCCTGAAATCGGGAATCTTAAAAAATTAAAAAGGTTATCTCTTCATCATAATAACCTGAAAACCTTGCCAAAGGAAATCGGGAACTTAGAGAGCCTGGAGTCGTTAAACCTAGCCTACAATAACCTAACAGAACTCCCTCAAGAAATAATGTTGCTTAAAAACTTGAAGTACCTCTACTTAAGTTTTAATGACCTGAAGAAATTCCCTTTAGGGGTTGAATACTTAGAGAACCTTGAAATTCTGGATTTAGAGCGAAATGATTTGGAAGAAATTCCGGCTGAATTGGCTTGGTGCCAAAAGTTACTGGTGCTCAATGTAGCCTATTGCGGAACGGCCACAGACGTTCCTGATGAGCTATGCAGCTCTCTCTCATTAGAGGAGTTAGTGGTGGGCAGAAACACGGTGGTTCCGGTATGTTTTGCTGCGCCATCCTATCGCCAGCTTCAAATAATTTTGCGACCATAAAGGATTACCTTTGCACGGTATTTGAATTACAAGAAATATGGTATTGAGCGAAAATCAAATATGGCAATGGCTGGAGGATGTTTCTGATCCTGAAATTCCTGTACTTTCTGTGGTAGACTTAGGGGTAGTTCGTCATGTAGACATTAATCACGACCATCCTATTGTAACCATTACCCCTACTTACAGCGGTTGTCCAGCGATGAATGAAATCGAAGAAAACATTCGTAAAAAGCTAAAAGAAGAAGGCCTTGAAACCATAGAAGTAAAAACCATCCTTTCACCAGCATGGACTACAGACTGGATGACCGAAAAGGGGAAGCACAAGTTGCAGGAGTTCGGTATAGCTCCACCCGAAGGAAGTTCCGCTGATAAGTCTGTTTTGTTTGGAAAAGCTAAGCAGGTTACTTGCCCCAAGTGTAAATCCACTAATACCGCAATGATAAGTCAATTCGGATCTACCGCCTGTAAATCGTTATATAAGTGCGAAGATTGTAAGGAGCCATTCGATTATTTTAAGTGCATATAGCTCAAAGGTATTCAGGCACGTTTAAATTTTCGGAAAAACTCAAGAACGTACATCCATAAAATTGGTTAGGTAAACGAATCATAAAATTTTGAGAGAAAACTATTCTTTAAGTTTGTCTGGCTTAAGCATTTAATAAAGATTATTTACAACCATTTTGTCTTTATAAAAAGAGTGCTTAAACTTTCACTCCTACCATCTGGTGCAACTTATTTTCTTCGAAAGCTAGGTTGTATCATTCCTAAGTCATTTTCAAAAAAGTGAATAGGAAATAGAATTTTAACAAGTTCATTTTGTAAAAACTATAATGATGGAAACAGCTGAGGTTCATTTCAAAAAGAATAGTAAAACAGAGTTTGACCTTAAGGTAACTAAGCCTGCAATATACAGGCGGTATTCCTTGGCGGCCATAACAATAGTTGTATTAATGGTTCCGCTACTTAGTACCCTTTACGCAATGTTTTTTGGAGATGGTCCTCATTTGGGTTATCTGTTTGCATTACTTCTTTGTGGTTATGTGGGAGTGTATCTTCTGAAAGCATTTTTATGGAGCTCTTACGGGGTTGAGGAAATGGAGTTTTCGGAAGAAGGTTTTGCTTGCTTGTCCAGCTTCAAATATTTTACTGGCCCCACTAAGAGCTTGGGTTATCCCTATTATATAAACTATAAAGTAGTGTGGGAAAAAGACAAACAATTGGAGGCTGTTCTTTCCGTATATAATGATAGTGGAGAAGTGAATTCTGCTTTTAAGCTACCGATAGAAGAGATGGAAAAACTCTACACGCAGCTATGTGATGAAATGCCTTGGCTGCAAGGCTCGGAGGAAGAAAGCAACCTATCACAAATCATGCAGTTTTCTTGACGAGAGAAGTTTTTATGGGAGCCTTTTTTAATCCAAATAACCAATATTGACAATATTGAAAGCTCCAAAAAATGTTTATCGAAACTGATGAAACAAACTGATTGAATAGTTGATGATTGGCCAAAGGAGCCAGGTATAAGAGTATTGTTTAAATAGTTATTTCGCTTATTGATCTTACTTTTAAAAATCCATTGTTTCGATATTGGGTGTTGTGATACAAAGTAGATGGTGAATTGAGATCTTAAAGCCTCACATGAATTTCTAGGCAAGCATCATTTGTCGTCCTTAAAATAAGCCCTTCGTAGATCTACCATAAGCATAAAGCTGACATGCATGTGGTCTTGAGGGAAATTTTCGTGAGTAAGGTTGCCAGAATAACCAACTTGAAACTGTGCCTTTGCAAACTTGTAGCCTGTCCTAATTGTTAATGAAGGTTCTAGCATGAAATAGCCCTGTTGGTAAAGTCGGGCATTTAAGGGATTTTGAGGGTCAGAACTAAACTGCCTAACATCTCTATAGTTTAGGTAAGCTCCTCTAACAGAAAATATGGCGTCAAAAAAGTCAGAAGAAAATCCAAAATTAGGCTGAATAAAAAGGCGATCTAACTTAAAAGAGGTGTATTCTGATGAAAAAATGTTTTCACCGTACCCTCTACCAAAACCTGCATAGCACTCATAAACCCACATTTTATTGGGAAGAGCACCATAGTATCCTGCGCCTAATTCTACAAGAGCACCTTCACCGCCTTCTGTTGGGTCAATCGAACCGAAAGTTAGGTTTTCAGTTTCTGACGAGTAATGGGCATAGTTGAGCATAAGCGCAAAATGGTCAACCGGGGAGCCAGACACCTGTAATTCCATTTTGTTGGCCTCTTCACCTCCCCCAACACCACCTTGTATTTTTATATCACCCTGCTCTTTCATAAGGGGTACATTTTGCGAATTGGCCGAATAGTAGGTTGCCGTGCAGGCACTAAGCAAATTGAAAAAAACTAGTGAGATCAAAAAGTGATAAAACCTTTTATGGAAATAGAGGGCGTGAAATTTCATAAGTAATGTTTAGTTTAAAGAAAGGTAAAAAATAAGTAGAATTGTATTTAGGGCATAGTTAAAAATGAGAAACACAATGATAGAAATGAAATTGAGGAGCCACCCTTTCTTTTTACTTTTGGCACAAAACCAGATAACATGGCAGATTTTATACAAGTAGAAAAGATTGATAAAGTCTTAAAAATAAACCTCAACCGGCCTGATAAGTACAATAGCTTTGTGCGTGAAATGGCTTTGGCCCTTCAGGATGAACTGAAGAAAGCCTCAGCTGATCCTAGCGTACGCTGCATTTACCTCACGGGAAATGGAAAGGCATTTTGTGCCGGGCAAGATTTAGCAGAAGCCACCGATCCCAATGGCCCTGAGTTGACCAAAATCGTAACGGAACACTATAACCCAATTGTAGGAGCAATTAGAAACATTGACCTTCCTGTGGTAGCGGCTGTAAACGGTGTGGCGGCAGGTGCTGGAGCCAATATTGCTTTGGCAGCAGATGTTTGTGTGGCCAAAGAGTCAGCAAGCTTTATCCAGGCATTTTCAAAAATCGGATTGATACCCGATAGCGGTGGTACATTCACTTTGCCTCGACTTATTGGTATGCAAAAAGCATCAGCACTTATGATGATGGGCGACAAAGTTTCTGCTACGGATGCAGAGCGCATGGGTATGATTTACAAAGTTTTTAGCGATGAAACCTTTGCGGAAGAGTCAATGAAAATCGCTCAAACACTGAGCAACATGCCCACCAAAGCTTTGGTGGCAACTAAGAAATTACTCAACGCTTCTTCGCTTAATAACCTGGAGGATCAACTAGCTCTGGAAGATAAATATCAAACTGAGTGCGGACAGAGCTATGATTATGCTGAGGGAACGAAAGCATTTTTAGAAAAGAGAAGACCGGAGTTTAAAGGAGTGTAAAATGGTCCTCGACTCCGCTCGGACTGACACTAACCAATTGTCAAAAGCCGGCTCTTCGGTCTGGCTGAGCGAAGTCGAAGCCAAATAATACAAAACATGAAAATAGCAATAATAGGAGCTGGCGCCATGGGTGCCGGAATAGCGCAAGTAGCTGCGCAAAAAGGTCACGAAGTATATCTAACCGATAAGTTTGAGGCAGCACTAGATAAAGCCAAGGCTGGACATGAAAAAATATTAGCCCGTTTAGTAGAGAAAGGTCGACTATTAGAAGGTGATGACAAGGAGATTGTAGGCCGCATCAGCTACACGACAAATATGGCCGACTTGAAAGATGCCGGGTTGGTAATCGAAGCGGTGATTGAGAATATTGAAGTGAAGAAAGCCATTTTTCAGGAGCTCGAAAGTATCGTTTCTGATGATGCCATTTTGGCCTCCAATACCTCTTCGCTTTCCATTGCCAGCATCGGCTCCTCTGTAAAAAAGGCCGACCGGGTAATCGGAATTCACTTTTTCAACCCGGCACCTTTGATGCCATTGGTAGAGATTATTCCTGCGGTGTCCACTTCTGTGGAAACAACAAAAAAGGCAAGGGAAATAATTGACAGCTGGGGT
>JAUHWX010000100.1 GCA_030427285.1 Bacteroidia bacterium | reverse complement strand
TTATTGAGTTCTAATATTTCAATCACAAGCTTTCCATCATCTTGCTTCGTTATTATGTCTAAGTCCCATTTTTGTCGTTTATAAATCTTTGACTCAGGGTCATCCCAAAACTTTGATGCGGTGCGTAATTTGATACGCTGATATGAATAGATAATGGTATCCTTTTCAAAGGATGTAGTTATTTTTGAATCATATTCATATGCTATTGCCTTTTTTGAAGACAATAACTTAGAACCATATATTTTAAAGTCGATATCTTTCTCATAATCATTTAGTCCGATCTTTTTGAATATGCTGCCAGCTCCTCCAACCGCGCTAACAGCATGTCCAATTTGATTAGATGTTAATTGAGATAGAAATTCAAAAAACAAAACTATATTCGTTTTTCCAGACCCATTTGGGCCCACAAGAATATTCAAGCCAGTATTTAATTTCAAACTGAATTCAGAAAGGGATTTGAATCCGTTTACTTCTATTTTAGTAATCATCGTTTTATATTATGCTCACAAGTTTATAACCAAGTGAATTGTGGTGCTAATTATCCTCTTGGTGGTTTGGGGTTCAGAAAGCTTACCAAAGTTTAGCCGTTAGTTTCAGGTAGTACAATACTACTAAAAGTCCTGTAAAAGCTAGGCAAGTTTTTAGTGGGTGCTGTGGTTTGTAGAGTAAAACTAAAAAGCCCCGAGAATTTCGAGGCTTTCTAATTTTTATAAAAAAGAGGGTGGAGGTTTAGTTTACTTTCTCCACATCTTTTATTCCGTCAAATTTAGGTTCTATTACCCAAGCTCCTGTTTTGTCAATTATACCCCAGGCTTCATTTTGCTTGGCGGCAGCATAGCCGTTTTTAAAATCGCGCACGGCTTCAAATTGTGGTTTAATCACCCACTCACCGGCTTCATTGTAAAAACCAACTTTATCGCCCGTTTTGCTATAGGCCAGGCCTTCAGAAAAATCACGAACATCGGTTACACCAAGGTCTTTTATTTCTCCGGTGCGGCTTACAAAAGTCCACTTGTCATTGAGTTTTACACGAGCCAGGTTTCCTTCTTTCGGAAAATCCTTTACAGCATCAAACTGCGGCTGAATCGCCCATTCGCCAGCTACATTGATAAATCCTATTTTGCCTTCAGCATTTCTGGCCCAAGCCAGGCCACCATTAAAATACCCTACACGGCTAAACTTCGGCTCAATTAGTATTTCACCAGAGGGGCTGATAAATCCTTCCATTTTATCTTCGGTCACAAAAGGGGCAAGCCCCTCCCTCATATCGCGCACTACTTTGGCTTTTTGATCTACGGGGGTTTCGTTTCCCTGGGCATCTACCACCATAAATTTATCATTGAGCTCTACAATAGCATGGCCATTATCAAATTGACTGATATCGTCATACTTTAGAGGTATGGCAATCTTACCATCTGTATTTATATATCCCCATTTTCTATCTTTTCCAATGCCGGCCAATCCATCACTGAATCCTTTTAGGCCAAAGCCAAAAGAAGATTTTAGGGCAAAATCGGTAACCTCGGTGGTCAAAATTTCACCGTTAAGGTTTACAAACTGATACTCTTTGTTTTTAGGATTTTGGGCAATAGCCAGGCCTTCTTCGCTAAAGGGTGCGCATTTTCTGTATTTAGGCTCAATAGCATAGGAGCCGTCCGTTTTCATGTATCCCCATTCTTTGGAGCCCTGCGGCTTTACCATTACTACATAAGTTTGGGCCAGCATACAAGCTGTGGTAAAAAGGCTTAGGCTAAGGGTGGCCAATAATTTTGGTTTCATGTTAAAGTGAAATTTAAGATTGTGTTCTTCAAATTTTGTGAAAAAAACTGAAGTATCCATAACTAAAAAAAGCCCGGAGTGATCCGAGCTTTTCAATTGGTCAGTATGCTTTATTACTTAGCTTCTGCTTCTTTCATTCCTTCTTCAATCATTCCATAAAATTGATCCAACTTAGGGAGAATGATGATTCGGGTTCTTCTGTTTAGTGATCTTCCCTCAGCATTGTCGTTTGAAGCTACGGGCACGTAATAGCTACGTCCGGCAGCAGTCATGCGGGCAGGGTCTACACCAAAGTCATCTTGCAAAATACGCACGATGCTGGTGGCGCGCTTCACACTAAGATCCCAGTTATCTTCAAGCACAGCATTTTTTATAGAAACATTATCGGTGTGGCCTTCTACCATGAGATCCATCTCAGGTTTGTTTTTTACCACTTTGGCCACTTTGCCAAGAACCTCTTTAGCACGGCTGCTTACATAATAGCTTCCGCTCTTAAAGAGCAGTTTATCCGACAGTGACACATATACTACGCCTTTTTCTACACTGATTTCGATGTCCTCGTCATTGATATTACCCAACACACCTTTTAGGCTGGTTACCAATGCCAGAGTTACCGAATCCTTTTTGTTGATAGCTTCGTTCAAAGAGTTGATACGCATATCCTTTTCCTTGATGCTTTCCAACGAGCGCTCAAGGTTTTCAGCACCTTTTTGCGAAAGTGTAGCCAGGCTGCTTACATTATTTAGTAATTGATAGTTGGTAGATTTTAAATGTTCGATCTCCTTTTTCGCAGATTCGCGATCGGATTGGCAGGCAGCCAGTTCCAGCTTAGCAGAACTTAGTTTATCAGCGGTTTCCTTCTGCTCATCCTGAAGGGTGGTATATTTCTTTTTAGAAACGCATGAACTCATCAATAGAATTGCCACAAATGACAATGGGATGATTTTCCTCATAATGGTGATTTGTTTTTTTAAAGTTTTAAAAACGGTTTGTTAATAGAGTGGCGCAATCAAATCTTCTGCCAACTTTGTGTGATTTAGGTAGATTTAACAAAAATCTTTGCAAAAAGATTAAAATAATTTAACGCTAAGTTAAAAAGCTTTATAAAACACCCCGTGACGAAGCTTAATTTCTGCAAAAGTCTATTTTTGCGCTATGGCAACAAACAAAGAAAAATTAATGGAAGGGGTTCGATTTCTAGCCCTTGGATTTCCATTTATATTCATGGGTCCTGCATTGATGACATGGCTTGGTATTCCGGCTTATCGCCAGGGAAACTACATTTGGATAGGTGTGAGCATACTACTGATGCTTACTGCGGCATACCTATGTATTCGCGGCTTGCGCACGGTTCTTTCCGCTTTTTTTGACGGTGAAGATAAGCCGACCACAAAAGAAAAAGAGAGTAACCCAAAAGTTTAGGCACTCTCTTTACTTCTATTTCTTATCCAGTTTTTAGCATCGGTCATTCCTTCCGGAGTTCCTTCATACACCAGGTTTCCACCATTTTCGCCACCCTCGGGGCCAAGGTCAATCACCCAGTCGGCACATTTTATTACGTCAGGATGATGTTCAATCACCACTATGCTGTGTCCGTTTTGAATCAAAGCATAAAATGAATTCAGCAGCTTTTTGATATCGTGGAAATGTAGGCCCGTTGTAGGCTCATCAAATATAAATAGGTGCGGATTTGACTTAGCGCCTTTACCAAGAAAGGTAGCCAGCTTAATGCGCTGTGCTTCACCACCAGAAAGGGTGGAGCTGCTTTGACCAAGGGTTACGTAGCTCAGTCCTACATCCAAAAGTGGCTGTAATTTTTGAGAAATTTTATCCTGCTCATGCTCGGTAAAGAATTCAATAGCTTCTTCTACCGTAAGCTCCAGAATGTCAAAAATGGTTTTCTCCTGAAACTTTACATCCAGTATTTCTTGCTTAAAGCGCTGGCCATGACATTCATCACACTTCAAGTGAACGTCAGCCATAAACTGCATTTCGATGGTGATTTCTCCCTCGCCCTGGCACTTGTCACAGCGGCCACCGTCTATGTTAAAGGAAAAGTGGCCTGACTTATAATTCCTGGCTTTTGCCAAAGGCTGACTTGCATATAGCGCACGAATATCGTCATAAGCTTTGATGTAGGTCACTGGGTTGCTTCGGCTGGATTTACCAATTGGGTTTTGATCTACAAATTCTACTTCGGTAATCTTATCCCAATCGCCACCAATGGAGGTATGTTTACCCGTTTTGTCGCCATATCCACCCAAACGCTTTTTAAGAGCAGGGTAAAGGATTTTGCTAATAAGTGTACTCTTGCCCGAGCCACTCACGCCTGTGACTACCGTAAGGCAGTGCAGGGGCACGTTTACATCAATGTTTTTAAGGTTGTTTTCGCGAGCGCCTTTTATCTCCACAAACTTGCGCGGGCTTTTTCGCTCCAGCGGAATATCAATCTGATCCTGACCACTTAGGTACTGAGCTGTAAAACTTTCGCTCACTTCAGAAATTCCGGAAGTAGGGCCGGAGTACATTACGTTTCCTCCATGGCTGCCGGCAGCCGGGCCAATGTCTATCAGGTGATCGGCAGCAAGCATCATTTCTTCATCATGCTCCACCACAACTACAGTGTTGCCGAGGTCTCTCAACCTTTGTACAACGCCAATTAGTCTTTCCGTATCTCGTGGGTGCAGCCCAATGCTTGGTTCATCTAAAATATAAGTGGAGCCAACCAGCGCACTGCCCAGGCTTGTAGCAAGGTTTATCCTTTGAGACTCTCCACCAGAAAGGGAATTTGAAACTCTATTAAGGGTAAGGTAGCCAAGGCCAACCTCTTGCAAATAATTTATACGGCTGGTAATTTCCGTGATTAGCCTTTCAGCAATCTTGGCTTCATATTCATTGAAGGTAGCTTGCGCAAAATGCTCGGCCAACCTGTCGATTGGCAATGTCACCAACTCCGTAATAGCCTTGTCATTTACTTTTACATAATTGGCCTCCTTTCGCAAGCGAGTGCCCTTGCATGCATCACATTTGGTTTTTCCGCGGTAGCGAGAAAGCATAACGCGGTATTGTATTTTGTAGCTTTTAGATTCTAAATATTTAAAGAACTCATTAAGTCCTTTAAAGTGTGGAGTTCCTTCCCAAAGTTGCTCTTTTTGTTTTTCGCTAAGCTCAAAGTAGGGTTTGTGAATGGGGAAGTCAATTTTTGAAGCTCCATTTATCACATCATTTCTCCACTCGCTCATCTTTTCGCCTTTCCACGCTACCACCGCATCCTGGTATAGCGATAGGCTAGAGTCCGGAATTACCAAATCTTCATCAATGCCAATGATGTTGCCAAAGCCTTCACATTTGGGGCAAGCTCCAAAAGGATTGTTGAAACTAAACAAGTGAGTAGAAGGCTCTTCAAACTCAATTCCATCCTCCTCAAATTTATTGGAGAATGGCGTATTTGTGTTGTCACTTACATTTTCAATTACACAAGTTCCGTGTCCTTCAAAGAATGCCGTTTGAACAGAATCAGCTAATCGATTTTGATTTTCCTGATCTTCAATATTTGCGGTAAGCCTGTCAATTACAATTTCTATGGTGTCCTTTTTAAGGTTCACTTTAGCGGCCTCCATTTCATCTATTCGCATTACTTCGCCATTGAGCGCCACACGCGAATATCCTTGCTGCTCCAGTATTCCCAGCTGATCTTCCAGCTTTCTGTCTAAAAGTAGGAGTGGACACTTCACCATTATTTTGTCATCATTGGGTAATGAAGACACAAAATCTATAACATCACGTACCTCATGGCGCTTTACTTCCTTGCCAGAAATAGGGGAGAAAGTTTTCCCAATTCGTGCATATAGCACTTTCAGATAATCGTAAATCTCGGTTGTAGTTCCTACCGTAGATCTGGGATTTCTGGAAATTACCTTTTGCTCAATGGCAACGGCCGGAGAAATTCCTTTTATATACTCTACCTCAGGCTTATCCAATCTTCCAAGGAACTGACGAGCGTAAGAGGAAAGGCTTTCTACATACCTTCTTTGACCTTCAGCATATAGGGTGTCAAAGGCTAGTGAAGATTTGCCCGAACCGCTCAAACCGGTAATGACAGTAAGCTTTTTGTGAGGGATGGCCACATCCACACCTTTTAGATTGTGCACCTTGGCACCTTTTATAATTATGAACTTTCGTGGATCTAATTGATCTAAAGATTCTTTGGACATGGAGCGTTTTAAAAATAGTCTGCAAAGTTACCAAACTCATCTGCGTTTGGATATTTGAATAAAAAAATTTTATATTTGAAAAGTTCAATGTGGAAATAATCCACAATTAATGGACACCATTTTATAATTATCACTTAATTCTCATTGCATATAGATACATAACTACTTGACCTAAAATTTTTTTACTAACCCAATCAGGTAGATTATGGATTATTCAAAAATGAGCGACAGCGAACTTATTAGAAGTTACCTGTCCGGCAATGAGGCTCCACTGGAAGCACTTATTTCAAAAAATCAACAGCGAATATTTTCGTACATCCTTGTTCGTATTCAAGATCAGGATTTAGCGAATGATATTTTTCAGGACACCTTTGTAAAGGTGATTAATACCCTGAAGCGAGGAAAATACAATGAGGAGGGTAAATTTCTTCAATGGACCATGCGTATTGCTCACAACTTGATCATCGATCACTACAGACGTGAAAAGCGCATGCCAACAATGTCTCCTACAGATGAGTTCAATATTTTCGATGTTCTTAAGGATAATAGTTTGAATGTAGAGTCTAGTCTAATAAAGGAACAGATTGAAGCTGATTTACATAAGTTAATTGACCAGCTTCCTGAAGATCAAAAGGAAGTATTAAAACTTCGTCACTTTTCAGGTTTAAGCTTTAAAGAGATATCTGATCAAACCGGAGTGAGCATTAATACAGCTTTGGGGCGTATGCGATACGCTTTGATTAACCTTAGAAAGCTGATGGAGAAAAATAATGTTTCGCTTTTGATGCAGTAATTTTTAGGTTGTAGACAATAAGCTGTAAATTGTTGTCGTTATTGAAATGTATCGAACAAAATACAGCCTATGGGAAATTCAACTACACTTAAAGATGAGCTCGGGTCTCACACAAAACCCCGAAGAGAAACCATTAGATTCATATTAGATTATTCAAAAGCGCTGGAGGTTAAAAAGCTTAAAAGCGGAGTAGAGCTACATCTGATTAAGAATTAGTAAAAAAGAAAAGCCCCGAAATTTTCGGGGCTTTTCTTTTGAACAAAAAGTATTTTTTAGTCAGCATATAAAATTTCTCTGATTGGTGCAGCAGGTTTTGACCTGTTCTTCTTTTGTCTTGAGTTTAGAGTTCGATAGAGTTGAGCAACTTTTAATGCGGAAGCCTGAATGTCATGATGAGCCTCTACAATGAGACGTGCACGGTCTGAATATTCTTTTCTTAACTCTGGATGTTTATGTAGTTTGAGAATAGCCTCTTTCCACGAATTTTGACAACCGGTTGGTACCAAAAGTCCATTTACATCATTAGCAATAATCTCCACTATGCCGTCTACTGGAGTGGCAATCACAGTTTTCTTCATAGCCATAGCTTCAAGAATACCAACAGGTAAGTCTTCCCATTTAGATGGAAGACAGTATACATCTAACATGCTTAACACCTCTTCCACATTTTCTACAAATGGGATATAAGTAACATGAGATTCTATCTTCATGTTTTTGATCGATTCAAAGCATTCTTGCTTTAGTTCCCCTTCGCCTACCATAAGTAGGTGTAAGTTACGATCAACGCTAAGAGCTTCTTTAAAACCTCTAACCAAGGTAAGAGGATCTTTTTGATCACAAAACCGGGCAACAAAACCAAACAAAGTTCTATTCCTAGGAATTTGAAGATCTCTTCTGTTTATTGTTCCGCGAGTACGATGATTAAATTTTATGGTATCAACTCCATTTGGAATTATAACGGAGTTTGGAATGTGAAGGAGCTCCCGTCCGATTTTATCATTATTAAGAGAAACCGATATGTTTAGTTTGGCTTCGCGCACTAAGATACGTTCGGTAATTACTCCCAAACTTCGCTTAATCCATTTACGGTGAGGGTGAAATGCCCAATTTTGAATTCGGTATACTAATGGAATATTTAATCGTCTTGAAGTCCAAAATGAGTTTAGACAAGCTTTGGTGCCATGAGCATTAATTACATCAATTTTTTCAGCTCTGGCGATTTTTGATACTTGAATCCAGGTGGAAACATCAAACTTGCGATTGGAAGGAATGACGTAGCATTTGACTCCTAAACTGGTGAGTCTTTCAGAAAGGAGACCTTCAGAAAAAGTAATAACCACTGATTTGAACTCCGCCTTATTGAGATGCTCAATAAGGTTGAGGAGGTGAGTTTCAGCTCCTCCAACTTTGCCATAAAATATGGTGTGTAAGATGTTCATCTCGAGGTTTTCAACAAAGTTATGAACATATTTGAATTGTAAAAATAAATTATGGTCTTTGGTAAAAAATACCGGATATCAGGTAGTTACAAGTGTGCTTTTTCTGTAAGATCTTGGTAATTAGAGAGTTTGGGGTAAATGATTTTTACCCGAAAACCAGTATTTATAGCGTATGCAATTTAATAGTACCCGCGCCTTAAGCGATTAATGATATTACTTTGATCAATATCGAGAATAAATCGAATGTGTGAGAAGTAGTTGTAGTCGGTTGGAACAAAGTTACCTTGATTGATCATTGGAAAGTAAATTTCAAAAAAATCTGTTATTACAGATATGCGTAAGCCAGCATCATAGTAAACTTTATTGAAGCCATCAGATAAGCCCGCATCTGCATATACACCAAACATGGACCATATTGGAACTACCAGGTTTGTACTCAGCATCCATTGATCGGCAAATACATTGGTGGCAGATTTGAAGCCCCCTTCGGTCACAAAAAATTGTTGGCTCCATATCCCGGTTTCATCTGAACGACCAAAGAAGGGGAGGTCAAAAAGAAAATCTTTAGTGCCGCTTAATCCAATGCTGTAGTAGCTGTTTGTGATTCCTTGCTCATAAAATTTATTGAAGAAGAAAGCCCCTGCATAACTTCTCCAGATCAACCATTTCTTGTTAGGGAGCATCCAGCGCACATCGGCTTCAAGGCCAATTCTACTGAACTGGTCGCCAAGTTGAAAATCAGCTTGAAGTAAATAAGGGTGTAGGATGTTGGTTTCCTGATATCTATAATTTGCATTGAAAACGGTGAAACTCGAGTTGCCGATTTCATTTGCTGGTTCTGTGAAATCATCAGGGAGTTCACGATCTAGATGCACTAATCTTAGCTTGAGCTGCTGGAGAATACTACTACGCGGGTAGGGCTTTTTGAAATAAAAATTTAAAGCCGGAGAAACTCTAAAGTACGCGAGATCTTGATCATAGTGATAGTATCTGGTGTATAGCCCGGCACTTATTTGGTGAAATAACTTAGGCTGATCTGGCACAAAGTTATACTTGAAGCTGGTGTACCCTGTAAGTTTGCCTGTTCCGGTGCTAAAGTCTGGCCCTATGAGATATTCAAAGGGCTTTTGTACCAACGAACTGTTGTCTAATGAAACTCCTAGTAGCAATTTGTCATAAGCATTATAACTAATTGTAGGAGTCCAAAATAGTTGGCTTCGATTTGGGTCTTCAAAACTGTAGTAAAACTGAAGGCGCAATGGCTCCAAGCGTTGAAACAAAAGTCTATTGAAATAGGTATTATCTTTTTGATTGTTTTCAGGCACCGTTTGGTGATAGTTCAAAACCACTTTATCATAATCGGCATGATACATCTGCACCGATTCGGTAGAATCATGCCCATCATACCATTGAGTTAGTATAGGTTTTCCGTCTTTGATACCCGTAAGCGAATAAGGTAAAATAAGTGCTCCTTTATTTTTTACCGTTGCTGTGCTAATGGTTGGGCAGTAATCCGTTTTGGTAAGGGCATAATCATAGGGCTTGGCAGAAGGAACCCAATCCTTAAAAAACCAGTTTACACTTTTGTTTGAAAAATATTCGAATGATGACTTTAATAATGGAACAGAGGCTGCGGCTGAATCTTCCACAAAGCGTTTCATTGAACGCTTAAAGGTATTTGGTGAAATGTACTCTCTCAGATGATTGAGGGCCATGAATGTTTTAGCTTCGGCAATAGCCTCATAGTTCAGTCTGCTGAGCGAGTCTGCGGGAGTGGAAATAGATTGGTCAAGCCCTTGACGGGCAAGGTAGAGGTACAAAAATTGATTTTGATAGGAATAGTCAAAGGCATCTAGAGCAAAAAAGCGACCTACAAAACTATTACTAAACGGAAGCCATTTTTCTTCGGGGTAAAATTCGTTTATAAACTGATATTTATAAAAATAAGGCACTCCCCGCGCCAGCCAAAGTTCATCAATGCCATTGGGCTGTAGCTGATATCTAAAAAGCATTTCGGCACGGGCGTGAGCCAATTCCGCAGCTTGCTTAAAAGCATCCTTTGGCATTTCCAAACTCAATAGATGGTCGCTTTGGTACTCTCCAATTTTTTCATCTAAAATTATAAGGTCATAATCATCTAGTGCGTTGTCAATTTCTCCTTTGAAAAACTTGCTTACTTGTTGATCTAAAGACTGAATGGCGGATGGGCTGAACCTGTCAGGTGAAGTAAGATAAAGTGTTCGTTTTTCATCAATGGGGAAAACGAAATAGTATCGTGAAATAAAGAATTGAAGGTTAGTTCCAGAATGGTCAAAGTGAAGTGTTTTCAAACTATCACCACCCAGATGTGGCGTGTAAGGGTGAGCTTTTAAATAATCTAAACGTTCCCTTTCTGAAATTGTAGCAAGCTCAGCATTGGAGGCCACTAAAAACTTATCGGACAAAGTTAAGTCCACCTGGTAGGAGGCTTTTTGTGGATACACATCCCATTGAAAAGAAAGCGGATAAGGGTGAAAACCTGTGCTATCAAAGGTTGCAATTTTAGGCAGCCAATCTATAATGCGAAATACTTTTCCATCAAAACCATTTCCATTAAATTCATAAGAACCTAAGGTGATTTGAAAGTCAAAACGAAGCTTAATGGAATCTCCCGGAAGGAGAGGTGTGGCAAGTGGAATATTGGCAAATTCACACTTGGAACAAATGGTAGCTATTTGGTCACCAAATTGAACTGTAGGAATCTTTATAGAACCTAGCTCTTCGGGCTTGGCAAAGTAGGCATCCACTTTTTGAAACTCTACAAGTTCTTTTTGTAAATAAGACTTTTTGTTTTCTAAAGCTCTGGGCGGAAGATGAAGTACAATTTCTGTAAGAGTAGCACTTGAATTATTGTGCAAGCTGACTTTGGCATTTCCACCAATGGTTTGGGTGCTATCATCAAATTTTAGATTGTAATGATAGCGCACAGGCTGCGCCAAAATTGGGAGGGAGAACAAAAGTAAAATGCCGATGGCCAAAAATCTGTACAAAGCCCGATAGAGTTTAGCGGCAAATATAGTTGGATATAAAACTAAAAATCCGCTGAAAGCTGTTAAACTTCCAACGGA
>JAUHWX010000327.1 GCA_030427285.1 Bacteroidia bacterium | reverse complement strand
ACATTATTTGTTGGGCTTTGGGTAACCTTTAGCTGGTGGTGCTGGTGGTATGGAGGCAGCTTTGGCGCACGCTCCATGATTGAATATTTACCACTGATGGGCTTAGCCATAGCCATGCTTCTTCAGGTTGCAAGTAAAAAGCATATTTTGCTGGCAATACCTATTTACATCCTCATAGCCGGACTAACCTATTTGTCAGAAATCTTCACAAATTTCTACTCTCGCGGAATTATTCACTCAGATAGTATGTCCAAAGAGCTTTTTTGGGAACAAATGACATCGGATGATTATGTAAAAAATTACAACGAACTACTCGACCCTCCAGATTATGAAAAAGCCAAACGAAATGAGGAGTTCTAATTAATCTCTACGCAAAAGTAGAAGCAATCAACTTCTTGGTATACTCCGTTTGCGGGTTGTCATATAGCGCATCTGCCGCACCTTCTTCTACAAGTTGGCCATCTTTTAGCACCACTATTCTATCTGAGAAATACTTGACCACAGCCAAGTCGTGCGAAATGAAGAGATAAGTAAACTGATATTCATCTTTCAAGTCATTCAAAAGGTTTAATACCTGTGCCTGAACGGAAACATCCAGCGCACTTACAGACTCATCACACACAATAAATTTTGGATTTACCGCCAGGGCCCGTGCAATACCAATACGCTGACGCTGTCCACCGGAGAACTCATGTGGGTAGCGGTTATATTGCTCTGCTGTAAGCCCTACCTTTTCCAGCAAGCTATATGCTTCGTCCTTTCTATCTTTACCTTTAATGTCTTTGCGCAAGCCCATAGCTTCCACAATAGCATCTCCAATTTTTATCCTTGGGTTTAATGCTGAAAAAGGATCTTGAAAAATAATTTGAATATCTCTATGCAAGGTTCGCCAATCGCTGGAGCTGGCCTTGCTAATATCTTTACCCTTATAAAATACAGAGCCTGTGCTGGCTGTTTCTAAGCCACAAAGTATTCGCCCAAGGGTAGTTTTTCCCGAGCCCGATTCGCCTACTAAGCCCAAAGTTTCGCCTGGATATATTTTGAGCTCTACCTGATTGAGCGCAGTTACTGTGGTGCTTTTCGCAAACATGCCACTCTTCCCTTTGAAGTATTTGTTTACATCCTTTACTTGTAAAAGGGGTTTTTGCCTCAGTAGTTCTTCCAGCTTATGCTCACGGCCTTCCTTTGATTGCAACTTTAACTTTGGCCTATTTCCATCCAAAAAATCACTCACTACCGGTAGCCTTTCAAATGAGGTTGCCGGGCTTGGCTTACAAGCCAAAAGTCCACGTGTATAGGGGTTTTCTGGATGATGAAAAACATCCTCTGATTTCCCATACTCCATGGTTTCTCCCTTGTACATCACCAAAATGTCATCCGCAACACTTTTTACCACACCTAAGTCATGACTTATAAAAATCATCCCCATACCGTACTCATCTCTGAGGGTATTCAGAAGATTCAAAATACCTTGTTGTACAGTAGCGTCCAGTGCGGTAGTTGGCTCATCGGCAATCAATATTTTTGGTTTACAAGCAATGGCCATGGCAATCATCACGCGCTGCTTCTGTCCACCACTTATTTGATGAGGATAGCTGTCTATTATTGCTTCGGGTCGGGGGAGGTCTACCTTTTTGAAAAGCTCAAGTGTTCTTGTTTTAGCTTCTTCTTTTCCAATTTTAAAATGGCGAAGCATTATTTCCATTACCTGTTTTCCACATTTCATGGTAGGATTAAGGGCCGTCATAGGCTCCTGAAAAATCATGGCTATATCTTTTCCGCGAAGGCTTGAGTAGGTTTCCTCATTTGTTTCCACAAGATTTTTACCCTGATAAATAATTTTACCTGAAACGGTGAGCGACTTTGACAAAAGACCCATAATAGCCAAGCTTGTCAACGACTTGCCAGAACCCGACTCGCCAACAATACCCAAGGTTTTTCCCTTTTGCAATTTGAAGTTTAGATTTTTTACTAAGGGATTTTTTGCGGCTGCTATATTCAGGTTATCCACCTGAAGCAATGGTTTGTCAGTCATTATTTATTACTATTTCTTCTTCCGGGAGATCTCCTAATCCTTCCATTTTTAAAAACACACGCGCTACGGTTACAGCATCTTTTTGGCAATAGGTAACTATCCGTTCTAGGTTCTTTTCTTTCCAGTACACTTCACCCACCATGCTGCCATCAATATCATCCTTTGGTGTGGGTATATTCAGCAAAGCCGAAAGCAGCTTTATACTTGTGTAAC
>JAUHWX010000099.1 GCA_030427285.1 Bacteroidia bacterium | reverse complement strand
GGTATGGGAAACCTTTTCGGGAAATAAAACTGCTACCTTTATTCTTGCATGGACAACATCAACCCCAATTTCAAAAAATTCAAATCAGCGGAGCTACCCTCCGCTGATTGGCTTTTAGATGAGCTCGCCAAAGGAAACCGAGCGGCACTAAGTCGTTCGCTTACTTTGGTAGAAAGCAAAAGCCAGAAGCACCGAAAAGTGGCCGAGGAGCTTATTCAAAAAGCTCTGCCCCTTTCTGGGAATTCAATTCGGATTGGGATAACCGGTGTTCCTGGAGTTGGTAAAAGCACTTTTATCGAAGCTTTTGGAACTTATCTTACATCTATTGGTAAAAAGGTGGCCGTACTTGCGATTGACCCAAGCAGTACCAAAAACCGTGGTAGTATTTTAGGTGATAAAACCCGAATGAATGAGCTTTCCCAAAATGAGATGGCCTTCATTCGCCCCAGCCCTTCCGCTGGTTCGCTGGGTGGTGTGGCTCGTAAAACTCGCGAATCTATTTTGCTGTGCGAATCAGCAGGATATGATGTAATTGTTGTAGAAACCGTTGGTGTTGGTCAGTCCGAAACTGCCGTAAAATCTATGGTAGACTTTTTTATGCTTTTGATGCTAGCCGGTGCCGGTGATGAACTTCAGGGTATAAAACGTGGTATCATGGAAATGGCCGACCTGCTTATTATCAATAAGGCTGATGGCGATAATACTCGCAATGCCAAGCGTGCCAGTGGTGAGTACAAACGAGCGCTACACCTCTTCCCTGCCAATGACAATGAGTGGATACCTCGTGTTAGCGTAGCTTCTGCTATTGAGAAAACAGGTATGAACGATGCCTGGGAAGTAATTACTGAATTTGAAAATCAGCAGAAAACCAGGGGTTATTTTAAAACTACGCGCCAAGATCAGGCCCTAAAATGGTTTGAAGAATCTATTGGCGAACTTCTTTTAGAAAAATTCAACAGCAACCCTGAAGCACAAGAAAACTTGGAACAGCTAAAAGAAAAAGTAAGGTCCGAGAAACTCGAACCTTTTAATGCCGCCAATCAGGCTGTCGATTTTTTATTTAATAAAGCTTAGCTGGATACCTTTATCTACGACCCTTATTTCCCTTGGCAAACTTAGCAAAGAGTAAATCGCGAAAAGGAAAATTTACAAGACTGAACTGAAAACGAAAAGGCCGTTTCACAAAATGAAACGGCCTTTAAATTTATTACAGCCATTGACTACTTTCGAGCAGTCTTTTTGCCTCTTTTTTGTTGGTCTCCAAACTCAATCTTTCCATAGCGGAAATTCTTTTTCTTCATTCCAAAAATGTACAATGCTCCATCCTGCGAGCCTTGATAATTCACACTAGGCTTCAGGTAGGCATTTGCAGCTACTAAACTCAACTCCATTTCCTTAGTTTTAATACCTGTCTCTAAATCTATTGAGTAAATACATGGAACCGCCTTTTTGATATTATTCATTTCATCCAAAGCTTCTGCATCATTTTTTTTCTTGATGTTATTCTTGTTGTCGTTAAATACCAAAAATAGTTTGTCTTCAGAAAGACCCGCCATATATGAGAAGTGTCCTTTGTAGGTCATTGGAACACTCCACCAGCTCCAGCCATAGGAACCTTGATTAAAACCTAATACCATGCTCTGCCAGTAAAATCTTTGATTTTTGGGTATTCTGTTGGCCCAAACCAAATCTCCTGCCGGAGAAAAGTTGAAGGCAACCAAATCCTTATAAAAAAATGATTGTGCCACTAAAGCATCATTTCTATAACTACTTACTGAATAGTGCTCCTCAGAAACGAAGATTACTCCACCGTCTTCCTTAAAAAAGAAATCAAAACTCTTATACCGGTTGTTCATCTCCACATCCCTACCTTTTCTAATATCCTTTTCTGATAGAAACTGATCTAGGAATTCTTGATCAAACATGCTAAGCTGAGATACTTCAGTTTCCTTCGAAAAACCATTGATCTTCATAAAGTATACACCTTCCACCTGAGTATCATCTTTTTTACGATCTCTTCTACTCTTCTTTTCATCAGTTTTGCGCAAGTCCTTGGTAATATATCTACTTACCAATACCAAATCATTATCACTATTAAGAGCAAAGTGTATTGTTCCCAAAAACCCATTACTTTCAATACCTTCAACCTCAATTGGCTCTGACCATTCCTCAAAATCCTGGTTGGCATCAAGTATTACTACATCACCACTCTTGATGAAGTAAATGGAGCCTTCATCATCCACAATAATATTGTTTAGAGCACCACCGCTTACACCTTCAGTTTTGTATTCTTTCTCAAGTAGAAGCTTCATCTCTTTATCATAGAGCTTTATTTTTTCTACTGAAATACCTGTTTCTTTGTAGTAAGTAGTAAAATGCACGAGCATCTTCTCATTGTTCTTTGATGTATGCACGTCAAAATCACCTTTTCTCCTGCGCTTTTCCACATTCTCGGTAAAGATTTCATAGCTGTCCTCTTCACTACCATTTTTGGAGTCATAGGTAAAAGCGTCCAACTCATAGGTTTTTTTCTTGTTGTCATAGTAAGAGCCAAATAGCAGAAATTTTTCACCAACGAAACCAACCCTTTCAATAGTATACTGGTTTCCTCTTTTTTCAGGTGTGCTTATCAGCTTACTATACTTCTTATTCAGATTTTTGGTGTCAAATTTTTCCAAGCGAATGTTTGCTTTTACCTTGAACATTGAGCTAGCATCTTCTATAGAAACACTATAGATTGCGCGGTCATCTTCGCCAACAATTACTGGTGAGTAGTTCTTACTTTCGGCCTGCATAATCCTTCCCCAATCTGGCTTTTGGCCAAACGCACTCAACGAAAATGTTATCAATAGTGCTGCAATAATCTGCTTCATTTGTATGTATTTAGTTAATTTTTAATTCGTTCAAAGTCAGTTTCAATCTCCTTCATCAGGTCTCTGGATGATAAATTGAAGCCTGTAGTTTCATTTCTTCCATACACCCATTTTCCTTTTTTAAGGTCATACACATTAAAGTTGTAGGTATCTATACCATCCACCAACAAGCCGGTAATTGAGCATATATATCTTTCGTTTCCTTCGGCTTCAATCTTATGCGACAATTCTATTCCCGGGGGCAATAAATCGGCATAGTAATGTAGCTTACCTTCTGACAAACGTTCCTTTAATTGACTCACTTTGTTATAAAGGGCCACATCCGTATCTTTCATTTTATCAGAAAAAAGCATGATCGCATCCAGCCCATGTTCTTTTGCCAATACATCCACATCCTCCTTGAACCGTTGTTCCTTCTCAAAATTTTCTATAAAATCCTTAGAATCCTGATCGGATATTTCTAAAATCAATGTAGGGTCTAAAATCACTAACCTTTCAATTTTCAGGTTGGTACCTTCTTCCCACTGTTCCTGACGATCCTCCCGCTGAGAATTTTTCACTTTTCTTGAAAGGTTCATATAATTATCTATGCTATCCTGAATCACTTTATGGGCTTTAAACTCCTTTTGCAACCAGCCCGACTTTACTTCTTCCTGAACAAGATATTTATATACCGGGCGGTAGTGATTTTGCACAGCTCTTAAGTATTGTCTTTCGCTTTCAAAATCTTCGGGTTTCTTATCAAAGGGCAAAAACTCAGCATTGTCTACTTCAAAATCACCGATATCCAGCTTACAGTATACTACCATATATTTGGCCAACTCATCCGCGTAAATGGACAAATAGGTTTCTTCCGGGTACTTTTTCATGTTATCCATAACCATCCGCAGCGCATAGGCCGTCATTTGGTTTTTGTCAAACTGCTTTAAGATATGGTGTACTTGCTGTGAAGGACCTTCTACCTTACTTGTTGATTTTGTAACCCAATCATAATTTCTGCTAGTCTTAAATCCGGAAAGTGCGTACACTGCTTTAACCTCTGATATATCTAAGAACTTGCTGTTGGGGTACTTCTGCTTTAGCACATAAATGTCATACAAGGCATCACCGTAAGCACCTACTAACAGGAGTTCACGCACACGTTCAAATCTGGCTAACTCACGAAGTGCCAAAAACTCTTCTTCGGGTTCAATAAAGTCTTTGGTTCCCCCTTGCATTCGTTTTAGCATCTCATCCAGTGCATCTCTTCTTTTAGCAATATTTGGGTGACTGTGGGTCTCATCAAAATAGTCTTCCTCTTTACTTACTTCAGAAACACTTTCTCGATAAAATACTGAAGGCAACCTAAAGGTAGATGTAGCCAAAAAATCTTCTCCCACCTCAACATTGCCGTAAGGCATATAACTTTCATGAAGTATACTCAACACTCGTCCGGGAGCATCCTTAGAGTATTCTGAATTTAGGTACAACATGAGGCCTGCTTCGTCTGCTTCAAACTCATGATCTTTGCTTTGCATGAGCATCAGATCATATTTCTCAATAGGATGCAACCTCCTATATTCCTTTATATTCTCTTTAAGTAGCTTTTCGCGCTCTTGAAAGGATTCTAGTAAATGCCCTTCACTATAATGCTGAATTTCATGAGCCATAACAAAAGCCAACTCTGATTCAGTGTGAGCATAAGCAAACAGCCCTGTATTAAATAGGATAATTCCATCTGCAACGGTAGCGGCATTTACAGCTGGTGATTTACGCAAATACACACGTATTTCTGATGACAACTTTGGGTTGTCAATAAGAAGCCTGTCCTTTATTTTATTGAGATAAACAGAAATTGGATCATTAAAGCTGACAGAGCCGCTTTGAAGCATTCCATCTATAAAATAATACTGGCTACTCCAGTATTTCTGTAGCGCCTCCGGATCGGCACCTACATTTACATTTGTACTTCCCTTAAAGCTGTTCTGTACTTTTGTAGCCCATGATTCAGTAAAATCTTTGGGTATTAATCCTTGTGCCCAAATACCATCAAAGTTATTTGGATCTAGATAATTATAAGTTTGGGACGAGCCATGCGTAGCGGCAATAGAAATTACCAGCAGGATTACACTTTTGAGTTTTAGATACATTCGAAAGTAGAGCGAGTTGAACTTCAATAAATTGCGGCTACAAAAGACCGAAAAAAAAGAATTGTAGGCAAATCTCTACATAAACTTTAAAAATCTCTCTTCACCTCGCCTTTTAGATAGCGAAGTGCTTTCTTTGTCGGAAATGATTCCATTTCCATAGTTCTGTTTAAGATAGTTTTGCGAAGAGCCATAGCATCATCATTGGGCTTAAACTCGCGAGAAATATTATTTATTATACCTACAGTGGCTGACTTTGAATCTACTAAAAGTTTCCACGCCTCCTCACTTACATAAATTTGCTGCGAAAGATTATGCTCAAACTCTTCTCGAATAGTTTCCGTAAGCAAGGTTTGATACTGCTGAGCCGACAATCCTTGAGAGTGCAAGCGCACCAAAAGGCGATCTGGGGTAATACGTTCTAAGAAAAGAGAAAGACGCTCGTAAGCCTGCAACCTTATAGGCAATGCGCTTTTTTGAGTTTCCTTTTTCAAAAAGTATGATCTGCGCTTTTCCTCATTCTCCATAAAGTTGGTGAGCATCATGTAGCACAAAATCAAAAGGAAAATAGAAGGAAGAGCGTATTTAAGAATATCTAAAACTATGTCCATAGGGTTATCTAAAAGCTAAGTGGACGCCAAATATCGTTAAATTTTAAAAAGGCTCAATACTGAAATTTGTAGCTTAGCCGCTTAATTTTTTAAGCCTATGAACCTTCTCTCGGACCGTATTCAGGAACTCTCTGAATCTCAAACAATAGCAATGAATCGCAAGAGCCGTGAAATGAAAGAAAACGGTATCGATGTGATTAGCCTTTCTTTGGGTGAGCCCGATTTTAACACGCCCGACTTTATTAAAGAAGCTGCCAAGCAAGCTATTGACGATAACTATACCTACTATCCACCCATTGCCGGATACAAGGATGTGAGAGAAGCTATTAGTAAAAAGTTCAAAAGAGATAACGGGCTTGATTACTCTGCCGAGCAAATAGTAGTATCTACAGGAGCCAAACAATCCATTGCTAATGTGGTGCTGTGCACCATAAACCCTGGTGATGAAGTATTGTTGCCAGCGCCATACTGGGTTTCATACTACGAAATAGTAAAGCTGGCCGGTGGCGTGCCTGTGGTAATTCCTACCAAAATTGAAAATGACTTTAAAATTACAGGCGAAGAATTAGAGTCATTCATCAATGCTAAAACCAAAATGATGATTTTCAGTTCGCCTTGTAATCCTTCGGGTACCGTTTATACGGCCGAAGAATTGCAGGACTTGGCCAAGGTCATTAAGGTTCACCCTAATTTGTTGGTGATTAGCGATGAAATATATGAGCTTATAAACTTTGAAGGCAAGCATGCCAGCCTTGCGGCAAATAACGAAATCTATGATCAGGTTATTACCATAAACGGGGTTTCCAAGGGTTTTGCAATGACGGGCTGGAGATGTGGATACATAGGCGCTCCACTTTGGTTGGCCAAAGCTTGCGACAAAATGCAAGGCCAGTTCACCTCAGCCACTTGTAGTATTACTCAGCGTGCTGTCCTTACAGCTCTGGATGCCGATCCATCTGAGGTAAGTTATATGAAAGATGCCTTTAAGAAAAGACGTGATTTAGTTTTGGGATTACTCAACGAAATTCCTGGAATCGAAACCAATTTACCGATAGGCGCATTTTACATTTTCCCTAATGTGACTAAGCTTTTCGGTAAAAAGCACAATGGAAAAGAAATTGAAAACTGCAATGATCTTTGCCTTTACCTTTTGGAAGAAGCTCAAGTAGGGCTAGTTCCCGGTGATGCTTTTGGAAGCCCCAACTGCATCCGCATTTCATACGCTGCTTCTGAAGAAACTTTGGTGGAAGCCTTGAAAAGAATTAAATCAGCAATAGAAAAACTTAGTTAAGATGAAGGCGGCCCGAATGAATGATATTTTTGATCAGTGTATTGCTGATTATCACAAAACTGATCACGTGGATAGTGCTGAGAATAATACTTTTCCAAAAGATAGTTTTGACCATCTTTTGTATCACAAAAACTGGATTGACACCGTTCAGTGGCACCTCGAAGACATCATTCGTGACCCAAAAATAAAAGCGGAAGATGCACTTGTAATAAAGCGCAGAATTGACGCCAGCAACCAGGACCGTACAGATTTAGTAGAGCAAGTAGATGATTATTACTTAAGTTCTTTTGGAGACGTTAGCCCTAAGGAGCATGCTCGTGTAAATACCGAAAGCCCTGCATGGGCCATTGATCGCCTTTCTATTTTGGCACTCAAAATTTACCACATGCGCGTGGAGGCTTCTCGTACTGATGTGAATGATGAATTGCTCAACAAAAATCAGTTTAAACTAAATGTGCTGCTTACTCAGCGTGAAGACTTGAGCCTGGCCATCGATCAGCTCATTGAAGACCTTCAAAGTGGCGATCGCATTATGAAAGTATATCGCCAAATGAAGATGTACAATGATCCGGAACTGAACCCCGTGCTGTACGCCAAAAAGAACAATGGCTAATGCATTTGGTGGTACTTCGGTTTTCTGCAATTGGCGATGTGGCCCTTACCGTGCCGGTCATTGCTCAAATTAAGCAAACCTATCCCGAAGTAAAAATTACAGTTGTAACCCGAGGTTTTTTAAAATCACTTTTTTCTGCGGTGGATGTCAATTTTTTGGAGGCAGACCTCAATGGTCGCCACAAAGGATTTAAGGGCATTAAAAAACTTCATTCAGACATCAAGAAACTAAACCCCGATAAGATTCTTGATCTTCATGGGGTTTTACGCACGTATATTCTCAAGAGCTTTTTTAGCTTAAACCGAATCCCGTTTTTCAGTATTGATAAAGGACGTGAAGGCAAAAAAGAGCTCACCCGAAAAGAAAACAAAATCTGGAAACAGCAAAAACACAGCACCACCCGATATGCGGATGTATTTGCAGAAGCTGGATTTCCCATGGATTGGAAAACTGAATCTATTCCATATTTAAAGTACACGAATCCAAAAGCCGAAGAAGTTTGGGCTGAAATAAAAACTGAAAGTACAGCTGCAGTAGGCATCGCTCCTCTTACCACATTCACAGGCAAAACCTGGCCTTGTGAAAAAGTAGAAGAACTTGTTCAGCAATTGTGTGACAGGCAAATTCATGTGGTTCTATTTGGAGGGCCTGGAGACAAGGAAACTTTGGCTAAACTCGCAATGAACCAAACTTTGGTTTCAAACCTTGCCGGAAAATTACCTTTTGATGCGGAAATTGCTTTGATGAAAAAGCTTGACGCCATGGTTAGCATGGATTCATCCAATATGCACTTGGCTACTTTGGCCGGTATTCCAGTAGTTTCCATATGGGGTGCTACTCACACCTTGGCAGGATTTGGGCCTTTGGGCAAAAATGATCATCTGGTTGCCGAAATTCCCAAAGAAGAATTGGATTGCCGCCCATGCTCAGTGTTTGGAAACAAGCCATGCTTTAGAGGAGATTACGCCTGTTTGAACTATCTTTCCTCTCAATCTGTATTGGAAAAAGTAATCTTGGCAACTAAGCAAAAGCTGTAAAATGATTTTTCAAGAAATAAGGGAAAAGGTCAATCTCTTTATTTATGATTCTCGGGATATTGTCTTAAAACTATTTCGGGTAAGCAGTGTGATAGTTGCCTTTATAGCCGTACTAAGCATACTCTATTTTCATGGATTTAACATTACCAGTCAAGAGAACAAAGTAATCACCATAATACTCAGGGTGGCTTTCGGCTACTTTGTTGTAAAGTATTTTGTGCGTCTACTTTTTAGTTTGCAACCTCTCAAAGATTTTAAAAACTCCCTATTTGAAGGTGTTCTTATTCTTCTTGTAGTTCTCAATGCCTCCTTTGCATTTCTCTTTGATTGGGAGTTGATTCATCATCTCGGTCAATTGCTCAATATTGAAAACATCAATTGGTTTTTTGCCGTTGGTATTCAACTCTACTTTGTCCTCATTTTGGTAAACGAAGTTGGGCGTGCAGGCAGCCGCTTAAGCTCCTTCAACCTCTCTCCACCAGCCATGCTTATTGGCTCATTCTTTATTCTTATCCTTTTCGGAAGTGGTCTTTTAGTTCTTCCCGAAATGACATCTAGCGGAGAATCCATGCCCTACTTTGATGCACTCTTTACCTCTATTTCAGCTAGCTGCGTTACAGGATTGATTGTAGTAGATACAGCAACATATTTTAGCTTAAAGGGCCAAATGGTAATCATGCTTCTCATTCAATTGGGTGGTTTAAATATCATCTCATTTGCGAGTGTATTTGCACTTATCGCCAGGCGAGGCATTGGGCTAAAGCACCAAAGCATGCTTCAGGAAAGCCTCAATGCCGAATCATTAAGCGCCAGCTCTTCCCTGTTCCGACAGATATTTCTGTTTAGCATGTTGATAGAAATAGCGGGTTCAGTGCTTATTTTCTTTTCGTGGAAAGACATCCCTGAGGTAAGTGCAACGTCCGACAAAATATTCTACAGTATTTTTCATAGTATTTCAGCCTTCAACAATGCCGGTTTTTCCGTTTTCTCAAATGGCCTTTTTGAGGAAGGAGTCAGGAACGCCTATACATTGCACTTAGTCATTGCGCTTCTCATTATTCTTGGCGGAATTGGATTTACCACCATGCGTGACCTTTTTAGCTTTAGCAGAATAAAAGAACGATACCAAAAAAACTGGCGCTCACTCCGTATTGACACCAAACTTAGTCTGTACAGTGCAGCCATCCTCATTCTTTCAGGGTTTGTAGTGTTTTATATTTTTGAAGTAAACAATACCTTAAAGGATGAATCCATCTGGGGACAAGTGGTTGGTGCTCTATTTCAATCAGTAACTACGCGTACTGCAGGTTTCAATACAGTGGACGTAGGTGCTTTGGCAAAACCAGCTTTGATATTCAGCATCTTTTTAATGTTCATTGGGGCCAGCCCTGGCTCTACAGGAGGTGGTATAAAAACCAACACATTTGCTATTATCATACTTGGTGCGTGGAGCACCGCCCGCGGCAAACCAAGGTTAGAACTTTTCAAGTCCACTATTCCTTATGAATTGCTCAACAAGGCGTTCCTCATCTTTTTCATTTCACTTTGTTTTATTTCTCTGGGAATTTTTGGCTTGGCCATTTCTGAACCTGATAAATCACTACTTGCCTTGTCCTACGAAGAAGTTTCAGCCTTTTGTACCGTTGGCCTCAGCACCGGTATTACCTCTGACCTGAGCACCGCAGGCCGTATCATTATTATGCTCAGCATGTTTTTGGGAAGGGTAGGAATATTGTCCCTTGCTTTTGCTTTGGGAAGAAATAAAAAAGTACACAATTATAAATATCCAAAGGCCAGTTTATTAATCGGATAATGAAGATTGATAAAGCCCTAAAAATACCATTTGAACCCTTACCTTTGCCGCCATTATTTTGAAAATGAAGAACGAAGTAAAGCCATATAAAGAAGCCGAAGGCAGCAAGAAAGAACAAGTAGCACAGATGTTTGACAGCATCAGCGAGCGCTATGATTTTCTAAATCACATGCTTTCGATGAACATTGATAAAGGATGGCGCAAGAAGGTGGTGAAAATTGCCACTGCGGAAGGCCCGAAGCAAATTTTGGATGTAGCTACCGGAACGGCTGATTTGGCCATAGCTCTTACCAAAGCACATCCTGAAAAAATTACAGGAATTGATATTTCTAATGGCATGCTTGAGGTTGGCCGAAAGAAAATCAAGGAAAAGGGTCTTACTGAAATCATCACTTTACAACAGGCAGATTCTGAAGATCTTCCCTTTGATGATAACACTTTTGATATTGTAACCGTAGCTTTTGGAGTGCGTAACTTCGAAAATCTTGAAAAGGGAATGTCAGAAATAAAACGTGTTTTAAAGCCTGGTGGAAAAGCTTTGGTTTTAGAATTTTCACAACCCACCGGATTCCCTTTTAAGCAGGTTTACAAGTTTTATTTCAAAAACATATTGCCAACTTTGGGCAAAGCAATTTCGAAAGATGCAAGTGCCTACACCTATTTGCCAGAGTCCGTAAATGCTTTCCCTTACGGGCAAAAATTTGTTGATGTTCTAAAAAGCGTTGGCTTTAAGCAAAATAAGTTTCAGCCGGTTACATTTGGTGTTGCCACAATTTATGAAGCTGTAAAATAATGATCTCTGGTAATCGTTTGATAATCGTGAAAAAACTGAGAACCTACATAATAATTACTCTTTGTATTGCCACCTTTACTGGTTTTGGACAAAACCTTCCACCAAACCAGCCAAAGTACGATTACAAACCTATCCACTTTGGGTTTTTATTGGGTGTGAATTATTATGACTTTCACATTCAAACTATCGATGATCTTTCTACAGT
>JAUHWX010000098.1 GCA_030427285.1 Bacteroidia bacterium | reverse complement strand
ATATTTTCATAAAATGGGCCTAGTCGAAAGTCTCCATTTTCTCCGCTAAGGATGGCGGTAATAGTATTTTTCGACTTCAGTTCCTCAATAATAGCACTAAGATCTGTAGGATCTGCGGTATGAATTGTTCTTAAGGCTTCCAGCTTCATCACAGCATTTTCCGGATTTTGGCTCACCACAAACATGGCTGCACCTTCTCCGGCCAGGCTTCCCTCCGTTTTTGATTCGTAAAGTTGGGTGTTATCCATCTCCTCCTTTTTGTACCAACCTGCCACCAAATCAATGTTATAGTTGTAAGTCGAAATTTCATCAACTCCCCCAAGCAATATTCTTTTTTCAGGATTTTCACTAGAAATAAAACAGGCATCCAGCAAAGCATGCTCAAAGGCTAATCCACGGTGTACATGGGTAGCATTGTAGCCTGTATTTTGCGTCATAAGGCCTATTTGCCCGGCAATAGCATTAGTGGTGCTTTGCACAAAATTGGTAGGCGTAAGATTACCCTCATTGTATTCTATAATTTGATTTAAAAAGCGAATGCAATCTTCCATCCCGCCATTGGCCGTACCTAATATTATTCCTCCAATATCATCATCATTGGCAATTAGTGGTAAAGCCGCACCCACACCAATTCTTACGGCCTTTCCCATTCTACGCAATACCCCACGAGGTATATTTTCATAAGTAGGTTCTTTAGCTACCATCCAATTGTCCACGCTTTTTTCAAGCACTTCCATATTGCTTTGCGGCAAAATGCATTTTGACTTGTGGAAATATATCATACCCTTGAGAAAATTAGTGAACTACAATTTCCACCAAAACCAAATGAATTACTCATTACATGCTTCACTTGCTGTTGCTCATATTTCCTTTGCGGAATAAGCCCACATTCGGGAATACTTTCTTCAAAATTTAAGTTTGGATAAACCTCTTGATTGGCTATGGCCAAAATACTATAAACCGCCTCTACCGCACCTGCCGCCCCTAGAGTATGCCCGGTAAAAGGCTTAGTGCTACTAAATGCGGGCACCTTTTGAAACAAGCGCTTCATGGCATTGCTTTCCGTAAAGTCATTATTTTCGGTAGCCGTACCATGAGCATTTACATAGGAAATCTGCTCAGGTTTCAAGTTAGCCTTGAGTAAGGCCTTCTCCATAGATTTATAAGGCCCCACCCCTTCTTCTGAAAGTGAAGAGGCATGAAACGCATCGTTACTATTTCCATAACCCGAAAGACCAGCGTATACTTTTTTGTCACCAACATTCTCCGCTTTCTCCAAAACCAAATAGGCAGCTCCTTCGCCTAAATTCAAGCCTCGCCTTTGCTTGTCAAATGGGCGGCAAAGTTCTGGTGACAGAATGAAAAGTGAATTAAAGCCATTGATGGTAAACTTGGCCAAACTATCTACACCACCCACAATTACGCGGTCGGCCAATCCGTTTTCAATAAGCCTGGCTCCATACATTATAGAGTTTGCAGAAGAAGAACATGCCGTATTTATAGTATTCACGTGCCCTTTCATACCAAATCGCTCCTGCAAATACATAGTAGACGCCCCAGCGTCATAAGTAGAAATGTAAGCCGAAGCTTCTTCCTTAGTATTAGCATCCTGATACATGGAGTCTGTGTAGCACATACCTCCCACGGTATTGGCACTTACCAGGGCTGTTCGCTGTGATTGTAAATTTTTGGGTGATAAGTTGCTATCCGCCACAGCTTCATTAAAGGCGTGAAGGGATAGTAGTGAGGTTCGGGTTACTGAAGCTTCTTTAGCGTTCAGCTGATTTTTCAACCAATCATCGGTATGCTTAATTTCACCATAGTAGCGGGTTTTAGCATATGCTGTGTCAAAGTTCTCAAGATGAGACAATCCACTTTTACCGGCTATCAAAGCCGAGCGGTTGGCTTGAGCTGAATCGCCCAAAGCCGTAATAACTCCAATTCCTGTTATTACAATATCACTCAATGCTATTTTATTCTATGTTGCTCCACGTAGTCAGCTATGGTGTTTACATCCACCAACACTTTACGGCCTTCTTTCGGGTCTTGAATTTTGATGCCGTAATTTCTCTCCAGCATTACAATAAGCTCTAATGAGTCAATTGAATCCAGATCCAGGTCTCCACCAAAAAGCGGCTCATCATCTTTAATATCGTCTGGTGAAGTTCCCATTAAGTTCAAAAACTCAATGATATTTTCTTTCAATTCTAATTTCAATTTTTCTTTCTCCATAGCGTGAGTATAGTATGTTTTCGGCTACAGCCGAAACTTAAATTAGGTTCTTTCTTTTTAATCCAACAAAAGCCAAAGTCTGTAAAAACAATGTGATGGCCAAAATTGGCCACAAAGTTGGCCAAAGGTCGGTAAGTTTTCCGCTGGCCAAAAATAATTCGTAATACGCTTCTAAGCACCAGTGTAATGGTGAAATAGCGGTGAATACCCTAAATGAGTCTGGCATTGCAAAACTGGGAACTAATATGCCGCCCAATGCCGCCAATATTACAATTGACACTGCCCCAAATCCATTGGTCTGTTCTTCCGTATTGGAGTAAACACCCAAGCATAAAGCGTAGCTAATGGCGCAAAGCCCAGAAACTACAGAAACCATAAATAAGGCAAGTAAATCTGATGGTAGCTCCAAGGCTGGTAAACCGATATGTGGAAATACCCAGGCCCCGATAGAAAATATGACCACTACCTGTACCAAGGCCACTGCCAGATAAACCAACTGCTTAGAAAATATTCCTGCTAAATAACCGCCAGGCATGGTCTTCAATCGTATAAAACTTCCGTTTAATTTTTCTCTCACCAGGCTACTGCCTAAAGATGTTACCATAAAAAACATAGCGAAGATGGTCCAGGCTGGCACATTGTGCTGAGTAGCATTTGGAATTTTGCCGCTACCGTCATTTGTAACGGTTTGTGTGTTCAATACTATTTCATTATGCAACAGGTCTTGCTCTACCTCTTCAGGCATTTCACTTTCATTTAAAGTCTGATAAATAAGATTGAGCATTTTGCGGCTTTGAACCACCTGAAGCGAGCTTTTAAGAGCACCTTCTACCGCCATTCTGTACGATTCCTGAAGCACAGGACTGTAGTAAACATCTAAATCAGTAATACCTCTTTCACTTAGTTGTAAATCACCAAACCCTACACCTAGATCACTCATAGCTTGCGATGTGAGTTGTTCCGCATTTTGAGTAATGCGTTGTGAGAAGCCTTTTGGGAGATATAAACCTACTAAAGCATCGCGCTCTGACATTGTATTTGAGATGTCTGAAGCATTGGAAGCTTTTGAATCCACAATTAGGTCAAACATACCCACTTGCCTAAGTGCTTTTTCCAGTTCAAGGCTCACATCCTCTCCATCTTGATTAAAAAATACAAGTGGTACTTGATGGTCATTTACTATTTTGAAAGTATTGTTTTGAAGACTGGTAATTACAAGCACCAAAAGTATGGGCATCGCAAACATTAAGATAAGCCCAACCTTATCGCGAAGCAGCAATCTAAAATCCTTTACTATGGAGGCCAGTAGCTTTTTCATTTTAATCGCGGTACTGCTTTCCTGTTAATTTCAAAAAGAGATTTTCAAGTGTATCCTCTTCATGATTTTTAAGCATCACTTGCAGGCTATCCTTGGCAAGGATTTTCCCATTATCTATCAAAGCAATTTCATTGCAGAGCTCCTGAGCTTCGCTAAGGTGATGGGATGTATAAAAAAGTGTGGTTCCATTGGCATTAAGCTCCTTCAGGTATTGAATAATAGCGTGACGCGTTTGCACATCTACACCAACGGTTGGCTCATCCAAAAACAAAATCCTGGGCTGATGAAGAACCCCAATGGCAAGGTTTACCCTGCGCTTCATTCCACCGGAAAACTCTTTTACAGGTTTTGTGCCCACCTTCTCCAGGCCCAGTACATTTAGCAGCATCTCTCCTCTATCCTTGATTTGCTTTCGCGAAAGCCCCATCATAGCACCAAAGTATTCCAGATTTTGTACAGGAGATAGCTCATCATAAAAAGACAAGCTTTGCGGAACATAGCCAAACTGGTGGCGTACTTCTTTCTTGTGGTTTTTTATGTCCAGGCCCAAAAGCTTCACACTTCCCGATTGTGGTTTCAAAACTCCCGTAATAAGAGACATGAGCGTGGTTTTCCCAGCCCCATTAGGTCCAAACAAACCAAAACTTTGCCCTTCGCTTACCGAAAGGTTTAGGTTTTGTATTAAAGGGTTTTCAGCCCCTTTATATTGATGGGATAAGTTTTGAACCTGAACTGCCTGCATTTACTTCCAGTTTAACTTATGTAGTCTTTTGAAAGCTCCTCTTTCAATCTCAGCAATTTCAAATAGTTGATCTCGAATCACATCAAAATCTGCCTGAGCCGTAATTCTTCCTTTGTAAATTCCTGCACTTTGTACAGCTGCATTTCGCCATAGGTCTCCTGCTCTTGTAAATTCTTCTGAAATGCTGAGCAATTGATCATTTGGAATATAGTCATGTGCTTGTTGCAAAAACGCGGCATAGATATACCTAAAGCCACCGCCTCCGGTGCCTATCTCTTCTTGCATTCGCACCAACTGAGCCAGATATTGACCACCTTTTTTCACGCCATATTTATCGCGCCATTTGCTTACCAGCTTAGCGGTATAGCGTATGCCTGATACACCAACAATACTGCCCGGTACGCGGAGCATCATCATGGTATTGTGCTTTATTCCACTCTTTATTGCCTTGGCAATAGTGGCTTTATTTGGTTTCACCAAATCCTTACCGGGATAATAAATTTGGCCTCGTGGTGCCAGCGGCCCTTTTGCAAAACGTACACGCTGCAATTCATAAGATGTAAGCGTTGTAGCCTCTTCCATTACCGGGTCGCTTATCAGATAATTATCGCCCTCTTTGCCATATACCACCAAGTTGTGGGCGTTAAAGTGAAAACGATATTCTTTAGGGAAATAAGTAAGGTAATACACACCCACCTGAGCACCCACGGGCTGCCCTTTTTCCAGAAGTTTGTCCAATTCTTGCATAGCCTTTTCAGGCGAAGAGTACTTTTTACGGGTAACCGGAATATGCAGCGAGGTGCAAGTGCGCTTAAATATTTGTCCGGGCATATTTCTGTATGAAAACGCAGGACCATTATTTACTTTAAGAAAAGGTATATAAATAAAAAAAAGCCCGGCTCCCATTCCGAAGGCCAGTGGCTCTGTAATTTCATTTATACCAACATGCTTTAGCAAATTGGTGGTCACACCGTTTTCGCAATGTGCCGACTGTATATGGTTGAAATCAACTTTCATTAAATCGCATGTGCTTCAAATCTTCAATGGACACATCAAAGGCATCCGCATATTTTTGAAGCTTTTTGGTGGATAGTTTTTTAAAATTATTCGGTTTGAGATGACGCTTTATGGTCCATTTCCAAAAACCTGTGTACCCCGCTAATATGGGTAAATCCATAAGTCTAAGCTCCATAAAAAATAAGATAGGGCTGGCTTCTCCGCGTTCTACTTTGGCCCTGGCCTCGGCAGTTCGCTCCTTTATATCTTCCCAAGCCACATCCAGCGCCTTAGCCTTTACCTCCCATCCCTTGCTCAAACCGGTGGTATATTCACCCTTTTCATCCTGGGTGTAGCAGAGCTCACGGGTCACGTTTTCCAGCTTACTCCTATCCTGTGGAAGGTCTTTCTTTTTCATGGCTTAGCAAACAGTTAGTAATCCAAACATGTAGGAAAAACGGGAACTTTCAGGAATGGCAAGTAAAATCTTTTCCCCCTTCTTTAGTCTTCCACTTTTAAAAAGTTCATCTACCATAAGGTAAATGGAAGCCGAACCTACATTGCCCATGCTGCTTAGGTTGGTAAACCATTTTTCCTGTGGAATGTCCATTCCATTTTCGTGAAGGGCATTGGCCAGTTTATCCCTAAAAAACTCACTTGACATGTGCGGAAGAAAATAATCTACCTCTGCGCTGCTAAGCCCTTTGGCATCCCATATACTTTTAAGTTTTTGAAAACCCAATGAAATAATATTACTGCTGAGCAACTTCACATCTTGTTTTATACTAAAAATGCTCTGTGTAAGGAGGTCGCGAGGATTGTAGTCCATGTAGCTTTTCAGTTCGCCACCTTCTTCCTTTTCGCTGGCCATGTACATGCAAGCCTCTACTTCGTGGGCATATGAAACACCTTCCAGCCAATCTACCCTGAGGCTTAGGCCCATCGCATTTTTTTTATTGCTTAGCAAAAAAGCTCCAGCTCCATCCGAAAGCATCCAGCGCAAAAAATCTTTTTCAAAAGCGATATATGGATTTTCCTCCAATGCTGTGAGATTTACAACTTCCTCCTCGTACACCTCTGAACGCAAAAGACGGGAAACCCTTTCACTACCGCTTGAAATAGCTGTTTTGGCATCACCGGTTTTTACGGCCATGTAGGCATATTTAAAGGCATGCATACCAGAGCAGCACACCCCTGATGGTGAAACTACCTCAATGGCATTGCACTCAGGCAGCCAGCCATGCACCATTACTCCGTGCGATGGTATCATTTGGTCGGGTGTAGAAGTTCCACAACTAAGCAAGTCAAAATTTTTCAGCTTTTCAGCATCATTATCAAAAAGAGACCTCACAGCCAACGAAGTCATCTGAGCATTGGTGTGCGTACTTTTTCCATCTTTTTGCAAAGCGTAAAACCTTCGTTTTATACCATTATTTCTAAGAACAATACTTTTGGCTCTGGAAACTTTTCCATTAATAAGTCCCAAGTATTCCTCGATTTCCTCATTACCTACCGGCTCGTTCGGCAAATATGAGGCTGTATTCGTTAAATAAACTTCGTTAATCATTCTTCGCGTTTAGTTCGATACTTTGAAAGTATCTTCTCTTCCTATTACGTCTTGAGCGTGTAAAAGGCCGAAATAATAACATATCTAATAGAACCACAAAGGGGGAAGCTACAAATAATGCTATTGCTAAATAATATTTAAAAACAACCAGCCAGACGTCTCGGTTCTTCTTTTTGCCGATAAAATTAGCCCAAATTGAAAACAAACGTCCTGCCTTGCCTTCAATAAACATTATATCCGGCTTCACTTCTACTCCACCATTATTTATCACCTTTTGCTGATAGCCCTCCCAGTCACCCGACTCTACATGGCTTTTTGCCAAATATCCAAACTGCGATGCACTTGAAATATCCTTTTCAGAAATACCTGGTTTGGGGAATATGCCCCACAATCGCTTCTTTTTTCCATAAAGTTGCCAATACACAATACTCACAGCGCTTGTCCAATTATGATGCCTGTCGGCAAAAGCTACATTTCCTACCAAATTAGCCGAAGCATCTCTCAATAAAATTTTTATTTTTTCTTGTGAGTTGAGCCACATATTGCGAGAACCAATCACCGTTATTACCGGAGTATCCCTCATCACGTTTTTTATCTTAAAATCCTTGAGCATTGAAGTAGCCGGAACACTTGGCGATAGAAACCACGGCTGGTAGCCAAAAATCACCAAATCATATTCTGAACGCTTAAAACTAAAATCCTCCAATTCCACTGTTTCTCCCAACGCAGACATAGGCATAGCCCTGAAAAAATCCTTTCCATTCCATGGAAATTCAAAAGCCTTTTTTGGAGAGATATTTACAAGCTCAAGATTATATTCTGCTTGCAGTGGTTTACAAAATTCATCTATAATTCGTCCTAACTGACCCGTTTGGGAATAATAAATGACGAGTATATTTTTAGTCATTAGTTGTTAATCAAGGTCTTCTGCATTCAGAGCTTTCGAGGTTTTAGAATAAGCCAAAATAGCATTTTTCAACTCTTGCGAAAGGGACTTAAAGGATGTGCTAATAGCAGAGGCATCCGTTTCTATTTTATCATGATAACCTAAAACTCGGGGAGCATTTTCTTGAATCAAGAGTCTAAAAAACAAATATTCAATATTAGCGGGTTCCTCAGCGATCGCTTTTTCAAGCAGGGCGTGCCCTTCCTTAAAGGTGGCTAATTTATCACCTGGACTACTTTGATACCCCGCATTTTTCATTAAAATAACACCCTTTATTGCTCTCTGCCTTGTACTTTCTGGCTCCCCTACAATTTCCAACAGTGCCGACAGTTCCTCCGCATTGCCATTAGATAGCCGCTGGTACAATTCAGCAGGCTTTAAAGTATTTTGACATCTAGCCGAATAGGGCGACACAACTCCAACAATGCCAAATAGCAATATAATTAGCCCGTTCTTCATTTGATAAATTTCGTTTAAAATCAAAACAATATTAACGCCACAATCTGTAGGTAAAGAAGCCCAATATAAAATGGTTTTTACATATAGGCACAAACTATTTTTTAGGTAGGAAATATTTATTAAACCAATTGAAAACAAACCGGTTAGACATTACACAAATTCAATTATAAGCAAACACTAAATAAAATTAGCATTATGAAAAAATTGGAAAATAAAACAATTGCCATTTTAAGTGAAACAGGCTTTGAAGAAGTAGAATTAACCAGCCCTCAAAAAGCATTGGAAGAGGCGGGTGCAACGGTTCACGTTATTTCGCCACAAAGCGGTACAATTAAAAGTTGGAATGACGGAAACTGGAATATGGATGTGAAAGTAGATAAAACCATATCCGAAGTTTCTGCAGATGACTATAATGGCCTTATGCTTCCTGGTGGAGTTATCAACCCAGACAAATTGAGAAGAAATAAAGACGCTGTGTCTTTCGTCAAAAGTTTTTTTGACCAAGGAAAACCAATTGCCGCCATCTGTCACGGCCCGCAAACTTTGATAGAAACAGGAGTATTGAAAGGTCGTATAATGACTTCCTTTCCAAGCATAAAAACAGATTTAGAAAATGCAGGTGTAAATTGGGAAGATCAAGAAGTAGTGGTAGACCACGGACTTGTAACAAGCAGATCTCCAGAAGATTTGGAAGCTTTTAATAGCAAGATGGTAGAGGAATTTGCCGAAGGAATTCATGAAGAGCAAATGACTTCATAATAGCACTCCCCCATTTTTTTGAGAAAACCGTTCCACTGTTTAGCGGAACGGTTTTTCTATTTTTGGCCACATGAAAATTTTAGGAATTATCCCTGCACGTTTTGGTTCTTCTCGCCTTGAAGGAAAACCCCTTGCTGATATTAATGGCAAACCAATGATACAATGGGTTTACGAGCGAGCTAAAGAAGCTCTTACAGATGTAGTAGTTGCCACCGATGACAAGCGCATAATGGACGCTGTGGCTAAATTTGGCGGCAAAGCCATAATGACCGGAGCACATCACAATAGTGGAACCAACCGATGTCTGGAAGCTTTTGAGATTTATAATGCAGACAAAAAGATCAATCCTGAGGTGATCATAAATATTCAGGGTGATGAGCCTCTTTTGGACCCGCAGTTATTGCAAGCTTTGGCTTCATGCTTTGATGATAAAAGTGTGGAAATGGCCACTTTGACAAGTGCCGTGACTTCCAATGAAGATTTGTTGGGCGACAGCACCGTTTTTCTAACCATGGACAAAAATCAGGATGCTTTGTACTTCAGCCGTTCGCCAATTCCACATGTACGTGGTGCCCAAAAAGAAGACTGGTTAAACCATCATAAATACTGGAGACATATTGGTCTTTACGCATTTACACCAGCTGCGCTGAAGCATTTTGCAGAAATGCCCGGAAGTAGCCTGGAGCAAGCTGAAGCTTTGGAACAACTACGCTGGCTGGAGGATGGAAAAAAACTAAGGGTTGCAAAAACTAAACACTCTGGTATTTCAGTAGACACACCAGCAGATTTAGAAAAAGTAAGGAGAATAGTAGCTGAAGGAAATCTGTGATGAAGCACAGTGACTTAAAAGAATTGCTGGACGAAAAAGCCCTTCGCTATAATTCTACCGAGTTTATAGAATCTGACCCCATTCAAATCCCTCATCTTTTTGCCAAAAAAGAAGATATTGAGATCAGTGGATTTTTAGCCGCAACTATAGCTTGGGGACAACGCCCCACTATTATTAAGAATGCCAAACGATTGGTTGAAGGGATGGATTTTGCTCCGCACGACTTTATCCTAAACCACACTCCAAAGGACTTACAGCGCTTTGAAGGTTTTGTGCACCGCACCTTCAACTATGATGACTTGCTGTTTTTCATCACTTCTTTGCGAAACATTTATTTGCGCCATGATTCTTTAGAAAACTGCTTTATGCCAAAGAGTGGTGATAACAACCTAAAGAACGGTATCAATAGTTTCAGGAATATTTTTTTTGAGATTGACCATTTAGTAAGAAGCAAAAAGCACGTTTCCGATCCTTTTCGAAATTCTGCCTGTAAGCGGATAAATATGTACTTGCGTTGGATGGTTAGACCGAATGATACAGGTGTAGATTTTGGTATTTGGAAAAATATTTCGCCAGCCCTACTCTCCTGCCCGCTTGATGTTCATACTGGCAATGCGGCTCGAGCCTTAGGACTTCTTAAGCGTAAGCAAAATGACTGGAAAGCAGTGGAAGAGCTGGATGCTTCCCTTAGAAAATTCAATGCTGAAGATCCAGTAGTTTATGATTTTGCCTTATTTGGTATGGGCGTGTTTGAGAATATCAAATAGAATCCAACAGTTAAGCTATTACAGCAATATACTCTTACCTACCGAATCAATTAAATCCCCAATGGTTAATTCTAGGTATTCCTTGTGAGGAGCACCATACCCCTCAGGTTTAAAATACTTTTCTGCATCAAAACGGGATACATCTACTCCAAATTTTTTACCGAAATTCAACATACAATCAACGGCATCAAGTCCATATATACCCAAGTCTGATTGGAGAGAATGATGTTCTTTGATTTCAAATCGATACTTGCCACGTTCTTCAAGTATGAACTCCCTGATTTCCTTCATGATGTTCTCTGCTTCAATTAATTGACTTGTCTATCGTGAACTTCCATACTGATTACAAAAATGAATGGTAATTTTTTATAAACCCCATATTATGTATCTCAATGACTTCAAACCATTAAAACCCCATAGAAAACCTAGGAAACCAACTTCTTTATTTCCTTTGACTCGTAAACTTCATTGGCAATATCAAGATTCGCTACTTTATGCATGGCCTCAGCTACTTCGCTAGCCTGAATGCCTTTGTATTTGGATGGAATCAAAAAGCCAAAGACTTTCATAACCACTTTTCCAAAAGCTTCGCCAAACCTGAATTCTTCCCTATTACCCAACAGCATTGATGGACGGAAAATATGAAGGTGAGGAATACCCATTTTGCGTAAAGCATCTTCCATTTGGCCTTTCACCCGGGGGTAAAACATTTTGCTCTCTGCGTTTGCCCCTAAAGAGCTTACCACCAAATACTTCTTCATACCACCAGCAAGCCCAGC
>JAUHWX010000097.1 GCA_030427285.1 Bacteroidia bacterium | reverse complement strand
CTTTTGTTTCTGACGAGGCGATTATCGGTATCTATTATTTCAAAGACGGTGATTTCCTAAAGAGCGAATTGCAATATCTTTTGGATAATGACATTAAAGATAAAGGCGAATATCAGCTTACCAATGCCCTGGAAAACATGAAAAACAAGGGCAGCCAATTTACTTCAGGCACGGTAAACGAATGGATGGACTGTGGAAATAAAGATGTGACTGTAGAAACTAATGGCAAGATACTTGGTTTTGTAAAAGATGATGAGCAATTGCAAAGCAGCAAGGCTACCATCGAAAATTCGGAAATCATTGAGCCATGTTACATAGCTGATGGTGCCGTAATTAAAAACAGTACAGTAGGTCCTTTGGTAAGTATTGGTGCCAACACCGTAATCGAGAACTCTACTATTGACAATACCATCATTCAGGAAGATAGCCACGTGATAAACGCAAAGCTTACAAACTCAATGATTGGTAATAAAGCACATTTTGATGGCAAATTTTCGTCCGTTAGCATCGGAGACTACAGCAGGCTGGACTAAAGTCCTGAGTCTCTTATTAGTAATATCATTTTCCCCCGTTCTTTTGTTTTCACAAGAGGAGGGGGATCCTCTTTCTAAAAAGGAACGCGGGCAGTTCAACGAAATGTTTTTTGAAGCAGAAAAGCAAAAGATGCTAGGTAATCTGGAAAAAGCTCTAAGCCTCTATGAAGCACTTTACAAAATGAACACTACTAATGCCACGGTGTGCTTTGAGTTAGCCCAAATTTTGGCTGGTTCAGGTGAAGGTAATGATGCTTTGTTTTATGCTGAGCGAGCAGTACAACTTGAACCTAAGAACAAGTGGATGCTCATGTTATTGGCTTCTGCTTATCGCAACTTCGACAACCAAGGAAAGGAAATTGAAATCTTTAAAAGGTTGGTGAAATTGGATTCTCTAAATCCTGATTACCGCTTTGAACTGGCACTTTCATATCAGCAGCACGGAAAATACGATGAAGCCGTAATCGCCCTCAACGAACTTGAAGCTATACTTGGCGTCAATGAAATTACAAGTGATCAAAAGAAATTGATATACCTGGAACAAGGTGATCTTGATGGAGCCGTTAAAGAAATGGATAAGCTGATAAAAACCTATCCTAAAAACGTAGATTTTTATGGCACTCTTGCCCAAATCTACATGGTGAATGGCAAAGAAAAAGATGCGCTGAAGGTGTACAATAAAATGCTGGAGATAGCCCCGGAAGATCCCCGTCCGCATTTAGATTTGGCGCAGTATTATAAAGATCAGCGCGATTTCGAGAAATCCATTTATCACCTAAAGAAGGCCATGCTAAGCCCTTCTTTGGAGATTGACAAAAAAATTGGCGTGCTGCTTTCTCTTTACGATGCATCGGATAATGATACGGTACTGAGAAAGGAAAGCTATGATATGCTGGCCACCATCATAGAGCAAAACCCCAACGACCCAAAAGCTTACGCGATTTACGGAGACTTTTTGAGCCGCGACCGAAAAAACGAGGAAGCCTTAGTGATGTACAAAAAAGCCACCCGCTTAGACGGTGGAAATATTTACGACATCTGGGATCAGATACTTTTGATAGAAATACAAACTGAAATGTGGGACAGCCTTGCCGTGGACGGCCCTACGGTAGTTGACTTATTCCCCAATCAACCGGTGCCTTATTTTTTTAGTGGCGTAGCCCTAAATATGACCAAGCAGCTGGACGAGGCCGCTGAATATCTTGAAGCCGGCCTACCTTATGTGATTGGCAACCCAAGGCTAAAGGAACAATTTTATACTCAGCTGGCAGACATATACCATCAGCTGGAAGAGCACAAACAAAGTGATCACTACTTTGACATGGCTCTAGCCTTGAATGAAAATAACCCAACCGCTCTAAATAACTATGCCTACTACCTTTCTGTGCGAAATGTAAACTTGGACAAGGCGCTTAAGATGAGTGAAAAGAGCAACAACCTTTCACCCAACAACGCTATATTTTTAGACACTTGGGCATGGATACTTTATCAGCAAAAAAACTATTCTAAAGCTTTGGAGGTAATTGAAAAAGCCATGCTTCACGGTGGTGGAAAATCTGGTGAAGTGGTGGAGCACTATGGCGACATTTTGTACAAAAATGGAATGAAAAGCGAGGCGCTGGAGCAATGGCAAAAAGCCAAAACCTTAGGCGATGCCTCCCCTGCTATTGACGAAAAGATAAACACCCAATCCATCCTTGAATAAATCGCTTTACATACTGCTTTTTTCAGCACTGTTTTTTTCTGCTTGCAAATCGGGCAAAAAGCTACCGGAAGGAGCTCCGGCTGCCATTAAACCCAAGCAACTTCAGGAGCAAATTGCCAGTGCAGAAAATCAGTTCAACACCCTACACATAGTAGGCACCGGTAATTATTCTAACGATAAAGATGCTCAAAGCTTTCGATTGGAAATACGCATCCTGCACGATAGCCTTATTTGGGTCGACATTGCCGATCCCTTGATTGGAATAAAAGTAGCACGAGCCATAGTTTACAAAGACAGCGTAGCTTTTATGAACCGCCTGGAAAAGGAATACTTTACTGGAAACATCAGCGCCTTGCAACAGCGTTTCAAGTTAGATTTTGGCTTTGAAACCTTGCAGGCTATTTTAAGTGCAAACACACTTTTCAATTTGGACAACAAAGAGTTTGAGCTGTTTTATAAGCCCGGAGCCTATTTGCTTTCTGACTTTAACCCCGACCCAAAAGGGGAGCAGGAAGGCATGGAAAAGTATTTTGGCAAGGACAAGTTCAGGCAAGCCTACATTGACCCGGCTACTTATAAGCCTGCAATGCAAGTGCAAAAAGAACCAACATTTGGCAAAAGCTATAGCGTGGAAAATAAGGATATCAAAGCAATGGAGAGCATAAAATATCCCGAAACTATTGCCTTGAGCTATACCCAAAACGAAACCACCCGGGTTCAGATAGATGTGCGAAAAGTAGACGTTGACGAATCTGGTTTAAATTTCCCTTTTAACATTCCTTCCAGCTATGCTAAGATGCGCTAAGCAACTTTTAGTTTTAATGTTTTTATGTTTCTCCGTGGTGGCCTTCGCTCAGCGCGATGACCGCAAGCAAAAGTTGGAACGCCAAAAAATTCGTTTGCAGGATGAAATTGAGCTGGCCAACAAAATTCTGCTGGAAACACGCAATACCAAAAAGCTTTCGCTAAGCAACGTAGAAACCGTAGAGCAAAAGCTACGCTTGCGCCAAAACCTCATCAATACTCTTGATAGAGAAACGGAAATGCTTTCGCGCGAAAGTGCCAAGCTTCAAAAGGAGATTGACACCTTAGAAGCACAGGTTGCCAACCTAAAAGAGGATTATGCTGAAATGATTCGTCAGGCTCGAAAGAGTAGTGACAATTACAGTAGATTGATGTTTATCCTTTCTTCAAGAGATTTTAACCAAGCCCTTCGCAGACTGGAATATTTGAAGCAATACAGCGAATACCGCAGACGCCAGGTAGAAGAAATAAAGAAAAAGGAAAATGACCTGAGTGCTAAACTCGTAGAGCTAAATCGCCAAAAAATAAAAAAAGAGACGCTGAAAGCGCAGATGGAAGATGAGCGCAATAAACTAATTGCTGAACGAAATGAGCAGCAAAAAGCCATTGCGAGCTTATCAGAAAAAGAGAGTGAAATAACCAAAGAGCTTACCGAGAAGCAGGTGGAAGCCAAAAAGCTGGAGAATGAAATACAGCGAATAATTGCAGCCGAAATAAAAAAGGCGAAAGAAGCTGCCGTGCGAAGGGGCATAGAGGATGAGGCCAAGCGTGTAGGTCTTGTTTTTGGTAAAGATTTTACAAACCGCACCACCAATCGTGCTTTAGAAGATTTGATCAATAAAAAGAAAGCTGAATTAAAAGCAGCCAATAAACCCGTTGCCGAAAAGCCCACAGCTCCTGCATCAAGCTTCAGTTTAACCCCTGAAGCTACAAAACTTGCTGCTGGCTTTGCTGCCAACAAAAGTTTGCTGCCTTGGCCCGTAGAGCGCGGATTAGTCGTTCAGGGATTTGGCCCCTACCGCCACCCTATTGCAAAAAGTGTGGTGATGAATAACAACGGGATAGACATTGCCACCGAAAAAGGTAGCAAAGCCCGGGTAGCTTTTGATGGCGAAGTGAGCAAGGTAATTCGTGTGCCGGGAGGTGCCATCACCATTATTGTGAGCCATGGTAATTACTTTACCATTTATCAAAACCTGGCGGAAGTGTACGTAAAATCAGGTGATAAAGTAACGGCCAAGCAAGAACTTGGTTTGGTGTATACTGACCCTACCGAAGGAAAAACAATTCTTCACTTTGAACTTTGGAAAGAGACCCAAATGCTGGACCCTCAGCCTTGGTTGGCGGGGAAGTAAAAATCAAATAACTATTATGAAAACAAAATTATTCCTTTTCATACTGGCAATAGTTTCAACCCAGGCCATTGCCCAAGATATGTTCTATAGAACCTTTGCAGAGCAAAACTTCAGTAATGTGTTTAGCGTTAACGTATTGCCCAATAATGACTATGTTTTTACCGGAGAAAGCTTTGTGGTAACCGACTACAAAGGGGAAGTAAAAAGTAACACTTGGTTGACAGACGAACTCTTATTTGAAATGATTCCGGCTACCAATTCCACCTATATTGGTGTAGGTTTAGTTGCCAATGGGGTAGGACCCATAATTAAAAAAGTTACAAGCTCAGGCGCAAATATTTGGCTAAAAAACCAAAAAGCCGGTATATGCAGTGCATTGACCCAAACTCCTAATGGTAACATATATGCTACTGGTGGTGCTTTTACAGGAGGAATAATGGTAATCAGTCTATTGCCAAATGGCAATACCAATTGGTCTAAGGTTTTTACTGACTCTTTGGGGGTGCGTTGCAGTTCGCAAAACATTACTTACACATCCGACAATAACCTTCTGGTAACAGGGCTGATTGGCAACCAATCTTCTTCAAGAATGATATTGCTAATGAAAATCACACCCGCTGGAAATATACTATGGTCTCGGACATTCGATACCCCAGACAAGCAGGTCATAAACGATGTAATAGAAACTTCGGACGGAGGGTTTATCCTTGCCGGAACCACGTATGATACCAGTGGATATGGCAATGAAAATATTCACGTTATTAAGACCACTTCCACAGGAGCGCTGGTTTGGTCAAAGGCATTTGGTGACTCAGAGGATGACGAAGCTATAGCCATTACCTCAACAAGTGACGGTAATTATGCAATTGCTTGTCAAATATCACATGTAGACTCAAACCCTCCTCCTGCCTGTAAGCCAAATCCATGTACCGATGCCCTCATTATCAAAATAACTGAGCAGGGCGATACACTATGGACAAGAGCATACGGAGATTATCAATCGGAATGGGTCCGTGATTTTATTTCTACCCCTGACAATGGTTTTCTTATTTTAGGCACTACCCCTATTATTGGACTTAACACTATTGTTCCTTTTGCATTCAAACTCGACAACCACGGAAACAGCGAATGCTATTCATATCGTCCAGACAATATCAAAGCTGAAAATCCACCAATTCAAACTAGTCAGCGAACAATGCAAAGCCAACCACTATCGCTTAACATGACTACTACAACTGGAAACTACTGGCCAAGATCTCCCCTTAACAAAGCACCGATTTGCACCTCGATAGGTCTTGAGGATTTTGAAAAAACAGAAAAGGAAATATCCATTTCGCCAAACCCGAGTAGTGGAGAAGTAAGCCTTTCAATAGGTGAACATTATTCCGAGGCCACTATTTTTGTGAGAGAGATTTCGGGAAAGACTATCTGCACCTATCAGTTTTCAGATGATGAGCCAATTAAAGTGAATTTAATGGGTCCTTCAGGTGTGTACATTTTAGAATTACACTTGAATGGCAGTTACAAAACCCAATTGAAAGCCCTTAAAAACTGATTTATTCACTTTATAAACCTATACACACCTGCCGCTTTGAGCTTTGGAAAGAGACCCAAATGCTGAACCCTCAGCCCTGATTGGTTTTGAAAAACTGATTCAGGCTTTTTTGTTTGCAACCGATCAACTTCAACATCCCTTCGTACCTTGATGATCAAATCAAACTATCATGACCAAAGCCAATCCTTTTCAAGACTCAGCACTTACCACCATATTAGTGGTTTCAGATCTTCCAAAGTCAAAAGCATTTTATGAATACGTGTTGGGAGCTTCCATTTTTCGAGAATACGGAGGTGATTCAATAGTACTGGAGTTTTTAGGAAACTGGATTTTATTGGTAACAAAAGGCGGCCCTACCAAAGATAAACCCAACGCTGAATTTCTTCCACCTATTGACAAAAACAAGGTCAGCCATGCTTTTACTATCCGCGTAAAAGATTGCCAAAACTCTTACGAAATCTTAAAGGCTCGTGGAGCAAAGTTTATCACTCCGCCATTTACCAACGGTGCAGAAACCAGGTGCTTCTTTCATGATCCTGACGGACATCTTTTTGAGATAAGTGAGTACCGAGGGTAGCAATCCATATTCTTTAGTTTAAAACCCTAATTTTATCCTTCACCAAAAAGTATTACCATGAAATTAGGAGCATTTTCCATAAGCTTAGCTGTAAAAGACCTACATGCCTCAAAGGCATTTTATGAAAAACTAGGATTTCAAAAATTTGCTGGAGACATAGAAAGAAACTACCTCATCATGAAAAACGGCAACTCATTAATTGGTCTTTTTCAAGGGATGTTTGAAAACAACATTCTCACTTTCAACCCCGGCTGGGATGAAAGTGCTAATACGCTTGATTCCTTTGATGATGTGCGTGATATACAGAAGCACTTAAAAGATAAAGGTGTAGAGCTTAACAGGGAGGCAGACGCATCTACCACCGGTCCCGCAAGTATTGTAATGACCGATCCCGATGGAAACCACATACTAATCGACCAACACGTATAAACAAATAACCATGGACATAAAGAATAGAATAATCCCCTGCCTCAGTTATGACGATGCCCATGCCGCGATGGACTTTCTCTGCCAGGCTTTTGGTTTTGAAAAACTCCATGCCTATGAAACTGAAGATGGCAAAGTAGCTCACGCGCAGCTCAATTATGAAGGGAATGGAATAATGCTGGGGTCTACCAACACCGGTTCGGAGTTTTCTACAAAACATATTGTGCAACCTAAAGAGGTAGACGGAAAAGAAACACAGGCACCCTACATAATTATTGATGGTGATAAGATTGATGCGCATTATGAGAATGCCAAAAAGCATGGCGCCAAAATAATTATGGAACTAGAAGAACAGCCTTATGGCGGAAAAAATTATACGGCAGTAGACCCCGAAGGGCACATATGGAATTTTGGGTCTTATGACCCTTCAGAAGAGGCAAGTTGAACTTTTGGCTAAGGCTCAGACGTAATCTGGCAAATAGACCTGTCCGCTCCTTTTTTTCATGTTGACCCCGATATTTTAAAAGTAGTCAGATTTTACCTTCCTACCGGATTTCAGGTATTTTATTCCTCCCAAACCTTGTGATACTCACTAAAAATCTCTATACTTGATAAACAAATTCACACCTGTAGATTAACCACCTACAGCCAGTTCAAGCTCATGAAGCTTAACAATTAAACAGGGGAAATACTATGATCGAATCAATTACCAGTGCAATTATTGTACTCGCCATTTCGCTTCTTATTTGGGCGCTTTTAGATTTAGCCTATTCACTTTACAAAAATCCTGAAACCAAAACGCGGTGGGCTTATGTGATTTTATTTGTACCTATTGGTGGTCCACTTTATTATTTTAGAGTGGTGAAAAAAGCACAAATGGAAAGCAGCAAGTTCAATTCGAGTTTTGACGAAGCTCAGATATAGAAGTACGCCTTAGCATTATCAACGACAAAGCCCGAAAAGAAATTTCTTTTCGGGCTTTGTCGTTTTTTAAACCTCTGGCTCTTCCTACTTCACATATACCGTCTTGCGGTTTACAAATTCCATCATTCCATCCTTTGCAAGTTCACGTCCAAAACCTGAGTTTTTAGTTCCTCCAAATGGTAGCCTTGGATCCGATTTTACGAGTTCATTCACAAAGTAAGCTCCATCGCTTACCTCTCCAGCCATGCTTATAGCCTTCTCTATATCTTCAGTACATACTGTTACTCCCAAACCAAAATCGGATTGCTCGGAAAGCTCAAACGCATGCTCGATACTCTTAGCTTTTATCATCGTGGCCAATGGCCCAAAAGTCTCTTCCTTGAATGCCGGCATCTCCGGAGTTACATTACCAAGCACGGTTGGCTCATGATAACATTCTTTTTGGTTGCCTCCATACAACAACTCCGCGCCCAAAGCTACAGACTCATTTACCTGACGATTCAGTTCATCTGCCAAATCCTTGCGGGCCATTGGGCCAATTTTAGTTTCCTCATTTAGCGGATCACCATCCTTGAGGTCTTTTACAGCAGCCACAAACTTTTCAACAAACTCGTCATAAATTCCTTCTAACAAAATAAAGCGCTTAGCAGCAATACAACTTTGCCCGCAGTTCATCATACGTGCAGTGATAGCTGTTTTTACAACCTTATCAATATCCGCATCTTCCCATACTATGAAGGCATTGCTACCTCCAAGCTCCAGTAGAGACTTCTTCAAGTTACGCCCTGCAATTTCAGCTACAGCAGAACCTGCACGTCCACTTCCGGTAAGGGTAATTGCTTTTACAATATCGTTTTTTACGATATACTCTGTCTTGTCATGATGAATAATCAGATTCTGAAATACACCTTCAGGGAAACCAGCCTTAGTAAAAACCTCTTCAATCATTTCGGCACTGCCAAATACATTTGCAGCATGTTTTAGAAGCCCTACATTTCCAGCCGTTAGGGTTGGAGCAGCAAATCTAAATACCTGCCAAAAGGGAAAATTCCACGGCATTACGGCAAACACTGCCCCTATAGGGTCATGCTTCACAAAACTTTTTTGGGCATCCGTTTCAATCACCTCATCAGCTAAAAACTCCTTAGCATTTTCAGCATAATACTCACACACCCATGCGCATTTATTTACCTCGCCCCGTGCTTCAGAAATAGGCTTTCCCATTTCCAAAGTGATCATTTCAGCGTACCTATCCACATTATCCTTTAGCACCTCGCCAGCCTTGGCCATCAATTTGGCTCGCTCCTCTAACGGTACTTTTTTCCATTTGGCGAAGGCCTCTTTGGCTAATTTCAGTTTGGCATCCAGGGCAGTATCGGACAAGCCGGTGTATGTCCCTACTTCCGCTCCATTGTAGGGATTAATACTTTTAAATTCCATAATGTTTTCTTGCTATTTTGTTAAGGTTCCACTTAAGTTTCCTTTCTTTCTTTTGTCAGTGATAATCTCACTTACGTACTGGTCGCGAATCCCTTTAATCCAATCTTTGGCGCGCGGTACCAACTCAAAGTCGTCCGTCATCATGCGGCCTCGCGATACCAAAATACCCATGTCAGCACCTTCATATAAATAATCCCCTTGGCGGGTTATACGCAAAAAGAAGGCTTCACTCTCGCTTTCCACAGCACGCCTGTGTGTGTCCATTCTGTCAAAACGAATGTGACCATTATCAAACATCCTCCAGATACCTGACCTTGGCGCACTGCTCACATATTCAATGGTATCCTCGGTGTGCTTAATAATTAATTGGCTCCAGCCATCAATATTTTCCTGTTTTCCCCAGCGGGCATTCAGGCTTTTAATGCTCAGCTCGTAGTCAATGTCCATCCACTCTAAAATGTGAAATACAAACAAAGGTGCATCTGCCAAAGCAAATACCGCATGGTTGGTAATAGAGCTCGCCCCCGTTACTCTTGGGTTCAATTCGCCCAAGTACACCTCGCCATTATCCTGATCAATCAAAAAGTCAAGCTCAAAATATCCTTTGTAACCTTCCTCTCTCAGTTGGTCGCCAAACAGCCTTGTGTACTTTCTTGCTTTATGGCGAATAGTGTTTGTAAAGGCATTTGGATAAATCTCATTTCCACACCAGCCACCTTTATAAGGAGTCAAATCTTTAAAACCTACCAACTCTGTCATCAGGGGGGCTACAATGGTTCCGTGCCTTGTAACACAAGCTTCTATAGCTGCACCTTTGCAGTTGATACGCTTCATGATTTTCACCTCATCCTCAGCTACAATTTCCTCCTCGTACTTTTCAAATTCTTCTTCATTTGTAATGAAAAAAGTAGTGTGTCCAGAATCACCAAAAGGTGTCTGAATCACAAGGTCGGTTCCTAAATGCTTGGAAACTTCACATAGGTGTGCATAATCTTTTACATTAGACAGAACATAGGGTACACAAGCCACTCCAGCCTTTTCGGCCAGTCGATTTGTGTTTACCTTATTGTCCATAAAGGTGCGCATCTTGGCTGGTGGAAACATGATTTCCAAACCCAATTTATCCGCTAAATCTTCCGTCTTTTCATCAAACATCAAAAACATGGCTTTGCCAGCCTTACCATCTTTACTTCTGGTTTTCAAGTAATCTTGTACCTCTGGGTGCTGAAGCATATAATTGTTGATGTCTTCAATGCTTTCAAAGTCGTCATGTGGAATTTCCTCTTTTGGTGAAAACACATTTGGGTGAAGACCATCAAAACACTCGATGTAGGTGATGTATTTAAAACCTTTTATCCACTCATCCGCGCCAAGCAAGTTGAAGTTGGTAGCACTTATAAAATACAGTGGCACCTCATTTTTATGAAAATACCTTCTTATGTCCGATATACCTTTTAGCGGTTTTGTGGAAGTCTTCTTCTTACTCATCTTGTATGATTTGATTTTTTATTTCGGTTTATAGGTTCCTTTCGTTTGCTTCATACCAATTGAAGTGGTGGTTTTATGACGGTCAAGTACACTTTGCTTAAACACTCTCAGTCCTAAATCTGCGCGGTACCCATGAATTTCGGATACATCCAAAGCCAACAAAAACTTGATTATTTCTACACTCACCACCTGACCAGGCACCAGCACCGGAAAACCAGGTGGATAGGGAATGACAAAGGAGGAAGCCACCAAAACTTGGTTGAGATTCATTGCTTCCAAGCATTCTTCAAGTGGTATGTACTCATAATTTTCTTCGTTGTACACCAAGAAATAAGCTTCGCGCAAATTACCACCAGGCACACCAGGCACTGCTTGAAATGATTCATGAAAATGGCTAAAATCTGGTAAGGGTGGCACCTCATTGGTAAGCGAGTGAATCCGCGCATCGCGTATCTTCACTTCTGCACCGCTCAGTGCTTTTATATCTTCATCTAGCGCGGCAGCTATTTTCATAAGGCAGTTCACCAAATAAGTAACACTACCTCTGGTAGTCCCAATATTGGTCATAAATAACACGGTGTTTCTGGAGGTTTTATTTATCTGGATATTAA
>JAUHWX010000326.1 GCA_030427285.1 Bacteroidia bacterium | reverse complement strand
TATTTTGGAAGATGAGTTGAACCGATTGCCAAATGGCCACCCCATCCATTTTACTTTGACCAACCCACAAGGACAAATGGTAGATAAGCAAGTGGCCCAAAAACAAGACTTAAGGATTTACAATTTTACTACCAAAACAAATGGTTCTTCCGTTACTGGAAATTATTCTGCAAAGGTTAGGCTAGGAGATAGAGTTTTTAACCACAGAGTGCGAGTAGAAACCGTAAAGCCAAATCGCTTAAAAATAGATCTTGAATTTGAGGATGAAATTTTGGAAATGACAGGTGGAGACGTGAAAGCCAAACTGGCGGTGAATTGGCTGACGGGTGTTCCTTCGGCAAATTCTAAGGTGAAGATTGATGCAAACATGTCAGCTCTCTACAATGGTTTTGATGGACATGAAGGCTATATTTTTTACGATCCGGTTCGCGCTTTTAGGGCCACCGAAAAAACGGTGTTTGACGATAAGGTAAACTCAGAAGGGAAAGCTGATATCGAATTAGACATGGGAAATCTATCCAATGCACCGGGCATGATAAAGTCACGATTTGTGATGAAGGCCTTTGAAGGTGGTGGCGATTTTAGCATCGAGTATGTTGACAAGAAAATAGCACCTTTCAAAAAGTGGGTAGGTATAAAAATGCCAAAGCCCAAAAGAGGTTACTACCTAGAAACGGATGAAGATTTTGAACTAAAAATAAGAACAGTAGATGCTCAAGGAAAACCAATCAGCATGAACAACCTACAAGTGAAAGTGTATAAAATTGATTGGCACTGGTGGTACAATTCGGAGAGTGAAAACCTGGCGCGATTTACCAATAATGAGGTTACTTATTTAGTTTCTAAAGGTTCGGTAAATACTGTGAATGGTGATGGAACTTACAAGCTGAGAGTTGACTATCCAAACTGGGGGCGTTTCTTAGTAAGAGTTTGCGATCCTAATAGTGGCCATTGCACAGGGCAGGTAACTTACTTTGATTGGCCTGCCGGCAAAAAAGGAAATCGTCCTGAACTAGCAGGAGCTACCATGCTTAGTTTTTCGGCTGATAAAGAGAAGTACAAAATAGGCGATGAAATTGTGACCACAATTCCTGTGAGCGAAAATGCCAAAGTGCTTATTACCGTAGAAACGGGAAGTGGCATTATCAAAAAGGAATGGGTGAAAGCAAAAGGGGATATGTTGGAATATCGCTTGAAAGCTACAGCCGAAATGGCTCCTAACATTTATATAAGCGCAAGCTTGTTGCAGCCCCATGCGCAAACCACCAATGACAGACCTATGCGCTTGTATGGGGTTATTCCAATAGAAGTGTATGATCCGCAGACTGAACTGGAGCCGGTTATTTCGAGCGAAGATGTATGGCGACCGGAAACTAAAGTGAAGGTGAAAGTTTCTGAGAAAAATAACCGCAGTATGAGCTATACGCTGGCAGTGGTAGATGAAGGTTTGCTTAATCTTACCAATTTCAAAACCCCCGATCCTTGGACACATTTTTATGCTAAAGAAGCATTGGGCGTAAAAACTTGGGATATGTACAATGATGTGCTGGGTGCCTTTGGCGGTAGGCTTGAGCAGGTGTTTGCCGTGGGTGGTGATGGTGCGCTTGGCAAAATGGAGAATAGTAATCTTAATCGTTTTGTACCAATGGTTAGAGTGCTAGGCCCTTTTAAGCTAAAAGCTGGAGGAAGTACCACACATGAAATTTCAGTACCTAATTATGTTGGTTCTGCTAGAATATTGGTGGTGGCTGCTGATGATAAAACCGCTTACGGTAATGCCGAAAAATCTGTGAAGGTTAGAAAACCACTGATGGTGCTTACAACCCTGCCACGGGTTTTGAGCCCCGGTGATGAAGTGACTTTACCGGTTACGGTATTTGCAATGGAAGACCAAGTGCGCTCTGTTTCGCTTAAGCTAAAAGTAGAAGGCGATGTGGATGTGGTTGGAGAGTCGGTCAAGAAAGTTCAGTTTACTAAAAATGGTGAGCAGGTAATAGATTTTAAATTGAAAGTGCCAGAAGTACGAGGTGATGCGGTGGTTCGCGTAGAAGCCACAAGTGGTAAGGAGCAGGCATATGACGAAGTAAAGCTTAGGGTTCGTTTGCCAAATCCGCCTGTTACCAAATTGAGTTCTTTTACACTTAAACCAGGAAAAGACACTACGCTTACGTATGAGCCGATAGGGGTGGAGCAAACCAACTCGATGAGTATAGAGGCTTCTACTATACCGCGCATAGATTTGAATAAGCGACTTCATTATTTATTTGGATATCCGTATGGATGTA
>JAUHWX010000325.1 GCA_030427285.1 Bacteroidia bacterium | reverse complement strand
TTTTGCAAAGCCTTGGTCATATATACCTGGGCTATTTGCGTAAGTACGCCCATCAATAAAAGCAGCCCCCATTCCCAGCCAATGGGTGTTACCCAATTGAATAGGCTAATGACGGCCATCACAGGAATAGCCATTAATGGAAAATAGAAAACCACCACGAGCGGGTGGTCAGTGTCTTTTACTTTGCGAATGCAGGTGTAGGCCAGACCTGCAAAAATAGCGGAGCCCAATCCCATAAGGAAAAGCGGTAAACTAATATTTGGGTCAAAGCCTTTGATGACGGCAATTCCTGCAAAGGAAACAGCAAAAAAGAGCCATTGTATTTTATACATCTTTTCGCCAAGAATGAAGATGGCAAAGAAGGCGGTGAAAATAGGTGATAGGTACTGTATGGTGATGGCCGAGCCCAAGGGTAACTTTTGCAAAGTGTAGAAAAACAGGGTAAGTGCTGTAACGCCAAAAAGACCTCGAAGAATCAAGTATTTTTTTTGGTTACCAAAAAGAGGGATGTGACGCTTCTTTAAAAAATAGACAGATAGTACAATGGAGACCAAGCTGCGGAAAAGTACTAGCTCAGTGGCAGGAAGTCGCCCTAGAAACTTTACCGTAAGGTTCATCAGCGCAAAGCCGAGCACGGAAATAAGCATGTAGCCGATGGCCTTTTTCATGTGTGGAGATTGAGCCCGCAAAGGTGCGATTCTATCGGCTAATATTGATTAAAAAGGCTTTTAAGGTTAATCTTAAAACCAACCTTTCTTTCTAAAATAATACAGCATCCCCAGGGCCATGGTAATAATCACGCCCCAAAAGATGAAGTAGCTATATTTAAAATGTAGCTCTGGAAAGTAGTCGAAATTGGTGCCATACACCCCTGCAAAAAAGGAAAGCGGAATAAAAATGGCCGAGAAGATGGTAAGTACTTTCATAATGTCATTCATCTTGGCGCTCACATTGGTATGGTATACCTGAAGATAATCAGTAAGCACCTGGCGGTAAGCCTCGGCAGATTCAATAACATGCGTAATCAAATCGTCCAAATCTTTGTAAAAGGCCAAGGTTTTTTTCTTGTCAATAAATTCGGATTCGGTACGGATAAGATTGTAGGTGAGTTCTCTTACTGGCCGCACTACTTTCAAAATAAAATGCAGCTCGCGCTTGTACATATTTATTTGCTGCAAAGCATCTTCATCAGTATCTTCCAGAATTTTCATTTCCAAATCATCCACCTTTTCACCCATGCCTTCTATCAGGTACACATAATTATCTACTATGGAGTCCATAAGGGCATAAGCCAAATAATCAGGGCCAAGTTTGCGGATATTGCTCTTGGGGTTTCTAAGGCGTTTGCGCACTGCATCAAAGGTATCTCCCGGTTCTTCCTGAAAGGTGATAAGTGTAGTTCCTTTTATTACAAATGAAACCTGTTCTGTAATTACACGGCTAGCTTTACTGTCAAATTGAAGCATCTTTAGGGTAGCAAAGGCAAACTCCTCAAATTCCTCAAACTTGGCACGTTGTCCTGTGTTCATTACATCCTCCATGGCCAAGGGATGAATGTTCAACCTCTCCTGAATATGGGCCATAAACTCCTCATTATCCAGTCCTGTAATATTGTACCACTGTCTTTTTTCAGGGTCATTTTTCGGAACATTCTCCACCCTCAAAAACTCCGACTCTGTAAAACTCTCTTGGTCATACGATACATACTCCACCGTGGGTGTATCTACTTTTTTGGTACCGATAAATACAAGGCTACCCGGTGGTAGTCCTTTGTTGGCCGAACGTTTCTTATAAAATCTTGCCATGGAAAAATGTTTGATGTTTATCGAGTGTGACTTCTATCTCGAAATCTACAAAGTTTGCGGGTAATAAATTACCAATAAAAAGTTGGACTAATTACTTAAATAACTCAGCACAGCTTCCGCACAATTTTCACCATCTATACCAGCCGAAACAATACCTCCGGCATAGCCAGCACCTTCGGCACAAGGAAAGAGGTTGTCAATTTGTGGGTGCTGCAAAGTGTCGCGCTTTCGCGGAATACGAACAGGGCTGCTGGTCCGGCTTTCTATGCCTACAATATTGGCATCTTCTGTATAGTAGCCGCGCATTTTTTGACCAAACTTTGGGAAAGCCTGGCGCAAACGGTCACCAATGTGTGGCGGTAAAATATCGTGCATAGGTGATGAATGCAAGCCGGGCATATAGCTGCAATCATTTAGAGAAGAAGAAGTTTTACCTTTTACAAAATCAGTCAATCGCTGTGCGGGAGCTGTTTGGTCGCTGCCTCCGGCTTTCCAAATGGC
>JAUHWX010000096.1 GCA_030427285.1 Bacteroidia bacterium | reverse complement strand
TGAAATCTGAAAAGTACAAGCCGGTTGTATTTGGCTACCAAACCTATTTAGGAAAAATAGAAAGTAGCAAATATGGCTTCATTGGACGAACAGAATATTTTGAGCAAGACCTCGTAAGACTTCAGGACTACCTTGGGCGAAAGTTAGAGTTTAAGGGAAATAGAGAAAACATAAACCGCGACAAACCACAAATAGACGATAGCCAAAGGCGGGAAATAGAAAAAGTAATTGCCAGCGAGTATCTTTTGTACCATGAGTTATTGGCACAAAGCGAAAAGAGGTAAACAGAGTTGTTAAAACCCTTTTAGAAACTATTTACCGGGCTGTATTTTAATTTTACTTGTCTGAATATTACCATCGGCAAAATACTTTACTTCCAGCAAAATCGTGTGTTGAGGCAAATCAGCTGTTGAAGGCAAATAGCATTGCTTGATCAATTTTCCCTGAAGGGAGTAATACTCCGTTTTTACTATCGGTGCTTCTATTTTTTCCAAATTATCCTCAGGAAGGCTAACAAAGCTGTTGCAGGGAATAGCTTCAACAAGGTTGGCAGAAACGATCTCTTTTGATGGCTGATTAAAATAGATTAAGTAAGGTGCAGAGTTACCAATTCCTGAAGCTAAACTCACAGCTCTTTGGCTGCCATTTAGGTACTCGTCTGTATTGATTCGAATTAAATCCTCAAGCGAGTTTATGCTTAGCGCATTATTTAGCTTCACGTAAAATGGATCCCAATCATTTTTGCAGTAAGTGGTATCGTTGCTCGAGAAGCAAACCCCGGCAGTTCCATTTGAGAAATGTAACTCTGGAGGTCCAAATTGGCGGTCAAGCTTAAGCATTGTAGAAAGAAATGGAGAAGTGAGAAATCCGCCTCCATTACCCTTAGCTAACTTAATATCATTTCTGCCATGAATCTGATCATAGGCCACTGCCCAATCATCTGCAATGGGTGTTCCGCTTGCCATGTTTCCTCCGTCTACTGAGGGGTACAAAAACTGGTCTGTGGTTGAAGAGGCGAGTACTTGATGCTGTAGGTTTGTGTATATACCCGCGGCAAGATCATTGAAGGAAACCTGGGCATGATAGATATAATTGGTGTTGTTTAGGCCAGATACGGTAAAGGAAAAGTTTACCATATTATTAGTGGCATACTTTGTAATACCCACATCTCCTCGGTCAGTTGAATACTTTGCCGGAAATGAAAGCCCCTGATCAACTACATAAGCATTAAAGTGGTTTGGGTAATCGATCCAGTTTCCATCAATATCACCAGCTCTGGCAAAATGATGAATAGTATCAGACCCGGGAGCTACACCGTCAATAGACCTGTAAAAAACAACAACATTATCATTTTGGTCAATACACAGGTTTGGTCCTGCGTACTGCATCACTTTTGCTGGGGGGTTAAATATTACATCTGCAATAAAACCAGAAGTATCTAAAGTATAATTGGCACCGCTAAACTCATATACCTTAAAACCAATATCTCCGGGGCCCCTGTGAGCGTATAGAATTTTATTACCGCCATCTCCAATTACTAAATCGCAATGATCTGCTACGGGCACTGAAAAAGCCCCTTTGGTGGTAGTGCCTTGGTTATTTCGAGTCCAATAAATGGCATTAGAAGGCCCCCCATTTACCTGAGTGGTGTGAGCCTGCACTTGCATAGTTCCGTTGTCAAAAGCAGCACTTCGTAAAAATCTAGAGTCGTTGCTACTAAAAGGGAGAATCGTATCAATATGATTGCTAATTGACTTTTTAAAAGTAGAATCTTGCGAATAGGAAGAAAAAGAAAATGCGGCTAAGGCGAGTAGAAGAAGTGTTTTCATCGTGTTTTAGTTGTAATGCGTCAAATTTATAAAAAACGATGGCTTGCCGATTTTACCAATGGGTGCTGGAGTGGGAGATAAGCTACTCAATAAATTTTCAGAACTTTCGCGGCCCGTAAGAACTTACTTGCGGAATGAAAATTGAATAGAAAGCGAAAAATACATTCATGAAGAAATTCCTTTTAGCCGCTCTAATACCATTAGCCTCTTTGGCACAACCTGGCCCAGGCTATTGGCAGCAGGAAGTAAAATACACGATGGACATTGATTTTGATGTGACAAAACATCAATTTAGCGGAAAGCAAGAAGTCCTTTATACCAACAACTCACCGGATACTTTAAACGAGGTTTTTTATCATCTCTACTTTAATGCTTTTCAGCCGGGAAGTATGATGGATGTTCGATCACGTAACATTGTAGACCCTGACAAAAGGGTGGGAGATCGCATAAGTAAACTTAGCAAAGAAGAAATAGGATACCATACCATAAACATGCTGAAGCAAAATGGACAGCAGGTAAACTTTCAGGTTACCGAAACGGTGATGAAGGTAGAACTTGCGGAGCCAATTATGCCTGGAGCTACAGCTACATTTTCGCTGGACTTTGATAGTCAGGTGCCTGTACAAATTCGAAGAAGTGGTAGAAATAACACGGAAGGAATTGATTATACCATGACCCAATGGTACCCAAAAATGGCGATGTATGACAAGGATGGCTGGCACCCTGATCCTTACGTTGGGCGTGAGTTTTATGCCGATTTCGGAACCTTTGATGTGAATATTTCTATACAGGATAATTATGTGCTGGGTGGCACAGGATTATTAACTAACCGTGAGGGAATTTGGGAAATCACCAATGAAAAAAATGACATAACCACCTATGCCATGGTAAGGTCAAAAATGGCGAAACGCCTTTGGAAATTTCACGCTGAAAATGTGCACGACTTCGCTTGGGCAGCCGACCCTGACTACATTTATAAAAGTGTTCAGGGGCCTGAAGGGTTGCCTTTAAACTTTTACTACCTAAAAAAATACAAGGACACTTGGGAGCAGTTGCCGGAACATACTGCGGAGTTTTTTAGGTTGATGAATAAGAACTTTGGAAAATATGCCTATCCGCAATTTTCCGTGATGCAAGGTGGAGATGGTGGTATGGAGTACCCTATGTGTACGATGCTTAAGGGTACGGGTAAGTTAGGAGGTTTAGTAGGAGTTACGGTTCATGAGGCCGCTCACAATTGGTATTATGGGATGCTGGCCAGTAATGAAAATCAATACCCATGGATGGACGAAGGATTTACCTCATTTGCCGAAGCAGAAATACTGCATATGATGGGCTTTGAAGAAGGTGATAATCCACACGCTGGCGCTTATAATGGCAATGCATTTATGGTCAAAAAAGAAATTCAGGAGCCACTGAGTACACCGGCTGATTACTTTAGTGTAAACAAAGCTTATAGTATTTCGGCATACTCCAGAGGAGAAATGTTTGTAAGTCAAATGCGCTATATAGTAGGAGAGGAAGCCTTTAGAAGAGGAATGCACAAGTATTTTAATGCCTGGAAATTTAAACACCCAGACCCTAAAGACTTTTTGCGCATAATGGAAAGAGAAAGTGGTATGCAGCTGGATTGGTATCTAAACTTTTGGATGAATACAAACAAAACCCAGGACTATGCGATAAAACAAGTGAGCTCTGTGGATAGAGGTTTGCTGGAAGTGCAGCTAGAGCGGATTGGAGAAATGCCAATGCCTGTGGATATTACATTCATCCACAATAATGGTATGGAGACTGTTTATACCATTCCGTTGGTATCTATGTTTGGAAGTAAATATGGAATGAATGCCAAAGAGCCCTGGCCATGGACCTCGCCAACATATACCTTGCTGACAGACCTTGTGGCAAATGATGTAAAGGAAATTATAATAGACAGAAGGCAAGAAACGGCAGACTTGAATAGGGAGAATAACAAGTATATCAGTAAATAATTAATCCGTAGTTATAATATAAAAATCCGCACCGATAGTCATCGGTGCGGATTTTGTTTATTAAAAAAACATTTTGTCGTTAGAAAAAGGCACGTATTATAATGTAAATACCAAATAGAGCAAGGATGTAACCAATCACCTTTTCTACCATTTGCAGGTTTCGCCCCTTAAAACGTTCTTTAAACCTATTGGCAAAGTAAATTTTGAATATGTCTACCGTAAGATAAGTGAGCATTATCAAGGCATACACCATTATCATTTTATCGGCCTCATGTTGTACCAATGAACCAATGGCTACGGTGGTGGCTATCCAGTAAAAAAGAACACCCACATTTAAAAAGTTTAATAAAAAACCTTTAAAGAAAAAGAGGCGCTTACGTTTTACCGCTACTCGATTTTTAAACTGTCCGGAGGTTTGTGATTTTAGGATATAATAGCCACCAAAAACTATTACGGCAACACCCCCAATGAGGCTCACCCAAAGGTTATCTTCTAAGTTTGAGATTAAAGATTGGCTACCATAAAATGCAATAAGAATAAAAATCACATCTGCTAAAGCGGCACCCAGGTCAAGCATAAGTGCCTTGGTTTTGCCTTGCGAAATACTAGTCTCTATGATTACAAAAAAAACAGGACCAGCTGCAAAGCTCAAAGTGATGCCTAATGTAACGGCATACAAAATGACCTCGAGCATAGGAGTTTCTTAGATGTCGGAATTAGCTCCAGAAGATCTAATGTCTTCAAGCTTTTTTTCCAGTAGGGTTACTTTTTCAATTTGCGAATTTAGGGATTGCTCTTTCTCGGCCAAGGTTTGCGTCAAATTTTGAATTTGGGAATCTTTATCCGCCAGTTGGGTTTTATATTTAGTAATCTCATGCTTCAATCCCTCAAGGTGCTTATTCAATCCTCTAATCTCTTTGTTGAGACTGCTGGCTGACATTATAGAGTAAAGGATATACACCAAAAAGCCAAAGGAGAAAATAAGGTTGGTAATAAAGATAGATTTTGAAGGATCCTGACTGTCATTAAACATAAAAAACAGTGCAATCCCTATAATAGCAACGCCAACAACAAGAACAATCGTTTCAATACTGCTTCTTTTCATAGTAAAGCTTTAGAGTGGGGTTTGTTAAATTAAAGGTTTTTTCAGGCAGGAACAAAATCCAGTTGTTTTTTGTCCAAATCTGCATTTTTAACGGTCACCATTATTTGATCACCAAGTTGGAAAATTTTTCCATTACGTTCACCTTCGATGGCAAAGTTTTTCTCATCAAATACATAATAGTCATCTTTAAAGTCGCGTATTCGAATCATACCCTCGCATTTGCTTTCGATGAGTTCTACAAAAATACCCCATTCGGTAACACCAGAAATTACGCCCATAAAATCTTCGCCTACATGCTTCTCCATAAACTTCACTTGCATGTACTTAATAGAATCACGTTCGGCTTCTGTAGCTAGTTTTTCGCGGTCGGATGAATGCTCGCAAAGCTCCTCGTAAGTGTTTTTGTTTACAGGGTTTCCACCATCTAAATAATGCTGAAGCAGGCGATGTACCATCATATCCGGGTACCTTCTGATGGGCGAAGTAAAGTGTGTATAATAGTCAAAGGCCAATCCGTAGTGACCAATATTTTGGGTGCTGTACACGGCTTTGGCCATACTTCTAATGGTCAAAGTTTCAATCATATTCGCTTCACCCTTTCCCTTCACGTCACTCAGCATTTTGTTCAGACTGCGCGAAATTCCATTTCGGTTTTTGGTGTCTACCTGGTAGCCAAATTGCTTCACAAAATTGCTGAGGTCCATCAGCCTGTCGGGCTTGGGTTCATCATGTATTCTGTACACAAAAGTTTTATCGCTTGGCTTGCCGTTTTTTCCCTTTCCTATAAAGCGGGCCACACTTTTGTTGGCCAAAAGCATAAACTCCTCGATGAGATGGTTTGCATCTTTACTTTCCTTAAAGTAAACCCCGGTTGGGTTATTTTCTTCGTCAAGCTCAAATTTTACTTCCACTTTATCAAAAGCTAAAGCACCACTTTTCATGCGCTGCTTGCGCAGAATTTTGGCCAGGCGATCCATGGTAAGAATTTCTTCGGCAAGTGTTCCTTTTCCGGTTTCAATTACTTCCTGAGCATCAGCGTAAGCAAAGCGATGGTCAGAGTAAATCACCGTTCTGCCAAACCATTCATTGAGTACATTGGCATTTTCGTCCATCTCAAATACTGCGGAGAAGGTCAACTTTTCTTCATGCGGGCGAAGCGAGCACACCTTGTTGGAAAGCTTTTCAGGGAGCATAGGAACCACCCGATCTACCAGATAAACAGAGGTAGCACGTTTTACGGCTTCTTCCTCGAGCTCACTGCCGGGAGTTATATAATGCGTTACATCTGCAATGTGAACACCAATTTCCCAATTACCATTTTCCAGCTTACGCAGAGAAAGGGCATCATCAAAATCCTTGGCATCATGCGGGTCGATGGTAAAAGTGAGCACATCACGGAAGTCACGCCTTTTGTCAATTTCTTCTTTGGAGATTTCTTCAACCACCTTCTGGGCTTCATTCTCCACAATTTTAGGGAATTCACGAGGCAAGCCGTATTCCGCAAGTATAGAATGTATTTCCACATTATGATCTCCGGGACGACCCAGCACCTCGGTTACTTCACCAAAAGGACTGCTGGCGTGCTCTGGCCAGTCTGTGATTTTGGCAATAGCCTTATCACCATGCTTGGCACCATTCAGCGATTCTTTATGAATATAAAGGTCTACCAGCATTTTCTTGTTGTCAGGAACTAAAAAGGCAAAGTTTTTTGACATTTCAATAACCCCGACAAACTCAGTTTTGGCGCGTTCTATTATTTCGGCAACCTCACCTTCAGGCTTTTTATTTTTGCGCTGAGCGTAAAGCAGCACTTTCACAAAATCGCCATCCAGGGCATGGTTTATATTTTTTGGTGTGATGTAAATATCATCTTCCACTTCATCAGAAACTACATAGGCAGAACCCTTTTGAGTCATGTCTACATAGCCTTCTACGTAGTGTTCAAAATGTTTGTATCGGTATTTTCCGCGTTCCGTTTCATCCACTCGTCCATCGGTGGCCAGGCGCATCAAGGCTTCAGAAACCATTTTGCGTTCTTCTTTATCAGAGATGCCCATTTGGGCGGAAAGCTGCTTATAGTTGAAAGTAGTTAGGCGGTCTTTTTTGAGAGTGGCAATAATGGCCGTCTGCATTTTATCCAAACGCTTACTTCTGCGTTTTTTCTTTGGTTTACTCATAGTATGCTAAGTTAAAAGAAGGTTGTGGGTGCACATCTTCTTTTTAAAAATATTAATGAAAAAATAATCCACCAGCGGAATGGCGGTGGATACGGGCCTCTTGCCCATTGAGCCTTGGGTAGAAACTTTTTAGCTCATTGAAATCAATAACGTCAGGCCAAATGTAATGTTTTAGAGTTTTTATCAAACAGCTGGGAGATAGCTATTTAAAGTGAGATGATTTTTAGACTTAGTAAAAGGCAATGTTTCGCTCACTAATTATGTAAGTATCGCCCGACCTATTTTTTTATCTATGCCAGTAATGCAGCTACAAACAAAATTTACGGACTATGAAAACTAGACAATTAATAACGGGGGCTTTTGCATTGATAATGGCTCTTGCCACAACGATGAATGCCCAGATTTTTCAAAATATGGCCGGAGGAATTGGAAGTGTAAACAACCTTGCCTCTTATGGTGCAAAATTATATGAGAGCAATGGAAACGTATATGCCTGTTATCAACAATATGGACCAACTATAACCACAATAAAAAAATGGGATGGTACTTCTTGGTCAACTTTACCCGCTCCTCCCAACCAGCTAGTACGGGCGATTAAAGAATACAATAATGAGCTTTATATTGGGACATACGATTGGTTAGCAGGTGGAAACTTCTATAGGTTAAGTGGTTCTAGTTGGGTACCCGTATTCTCTAATTTTACTGGTGTGGTATGGGATTTAGAAGTACACAATGGTCTACTTCTATGCGGTGGAGCATTTACAATAGGCACCACTTCTCAAAAAAATGTTACGGCTTATAATGGGAATACTATGGTACCCATGCCAGCCATGAGAACAAATGATACAGTCAGAGATATTCATATAATAAACAATGAAATATGGGTGGCAGGCGCTTTTAGAAATGTAAATGGAGTGAATGACTCGGTGAGTGTAAAAAAACTGGAAAATGGCACAAGTTGGGAATGGCAGGCAGCAGCTTATAAAAATGGGCCTACATACTACCCACACCTTAATGGGGTTTTTGATTACAAAGGCAAGGTGTATGTAACCGGTAAAGGTTTGTACGAAATAGCTAATGATACCGCTTATAAGGTTGGAAGCATGGACTACATCAGGTCTTTCACAGAGTTTGATGGCTTTGTATACTTAGCTGACCCGTATAATGTTTATGTTTTTGATGGGGGTAGCTTATTTCAAAACAATAGCTTTCCAAATCAAACGTCTGCTTTTGCTTCGTCCAGCTCCAACTTATATGCCTTTTTTGGAGATAAGAGCAAGATAAATGGTGTTGATTTCGGGCATGTTTTAAGAATGGGTCATCAGTCTCTCGGTTTGTTAAGGGGTAAGGTGTACGTGGATAATAATTTAAACTGCACTTTTGATCAGGGTGTTGATCTTACTGCTCCGGCCATGATGGTACCTATTCAGGTATTCAATACGTTTCATATGTCTAGCACTGATGGCCAAGGAAACTACAGCGTATACTTGCCAGCTGGGACTTACCCAATCCAGTCTCCGGTGGGTACTTTACCGATACATAAATATTACCAAGCGGCATGCAACACTCCACCCTCAGTTTCTGTGGTGGCTTCGCAAACTACCAATCAAGATTTTGTATTTGCACATGATGGTACTACCGATATTGAAAGCATAGTGCATATGTATGGAGGACAGAGGGTTAGGCAAGGTTTTACAGAAAGAGGAGTGGCTGCATTGCGAAATCCGGGTATAGCTATCAATGGCCCGGTAAGTTTAAAGTTAACCATACCAAGTACGGTGACCTTTATATCTTCAACACCAGCGCCTACAAGTACCAATGGGAATACTTTTACCTACACTTTTCCAAATATTGGGCAAGCGGAAGAGAAGGCTGTATTTTTTACAATAAAAATAGATACTAGCACCAATAGTATTGGTGACACGCTTTGCTGGTATTCAGAAGCGAGTCCGGTATCAGGAGATGTAGATTTAAGCAATGATAATTACACTACGTGCACAGCAGTTCTAGCTGCCTATGATCCCAATGACAAAACACCAAGCGTAGCAGAAAGTCTTCCTGGTCTTACACGCTTGGATTATCACATTCGTTTTCAAAATACTGGAACCGATACAGCTTATACCGTGAAAATAGTGGACACTTTAGAAAGCTATTTTGACCCGGCAAGTATTATGATAAATGGATCTAGCCATAATTACAGTTTCCATACATCGGACAACAATGTAATTGCATGGACCTTTAACAATATTCTGTTGCCAGATAGCGGAGCTAATTATGACGGCAGTCAGGGCTTTGTAAACTTCAGCATTGATGTTGACCCAACTTTAAACGTAGGTGATATCGTTGATAACGATGCAGAAATCTACTTTGACTTTCAACCAGCAGTGCATACTAATCACGCGAAAACAGTTATCGTTTCCGTGCTTGACTTGGGAGAAGTTTTAGAAAGACAAACCAGTTTGGGAGTTTACCCTAACCCCGCCCACGGCCTTTTTTACATTGAAAACTCATTAAACGAAAAGCAAGAAGTAAAACTAATTGATGCTACAGGAAAGGTGGTGAGAAGCATTAGCCTTCAGCCAGAAATGAAAGCTGAGGTGAGAACCGAAAGCTTAGCTCTAGGCATGTATTTTATCAATGATGGAAGCAATACACACCGCGTGATTATTACCCCTTAATATAATTTTTGAACTTTACTCCAAAGCCCCAATTGTGAAAACAGTTGGGGCTTTAGCATTTTTTTAACAACTATGATATACAACCTATTTACTACCCTGTGGTCAAACAAGCGTGGTAACGAAAAAATGGTGCAGTCTGCCTAATTTAAAACGGTGTACCCACTCCGCTTAGAGGGGCAGGCCATATCATAAATTAAAAACCGTGACGTTATAGTTTCAAGTAATTCGTTACTAACCCTGTTTCTCTAAAGCCCTTCGGTAGCTCCGAAGGGCTTTTATTTTCGGGTAAATGCACTGTTTCCGCAACTTTTAGAAATTTTTTTCAACCTCAGGCAACCTATCTTTGTTTATGCCCTGTCATATAGGTAACAGGCACTAACCAAAACCATGGCAAAACTGATACGCCTTCCAAACACAGACGAACGACTTGCCAAGCAGTGCAAGAAGGGAGATCGCAAAGCGCAAAGAGAGCTTTACGATATGTACTCCCCAATCATGCTGAGTGTGTGCAGGCGATATGTGCAAACGGTGGAAGATGCCGAAGAAGTTCTTTCAAACGCCTTTATAAAGGTGTTTAGAAAAATTGATCAGTATAGTGGCGAAGGCCCTTTGGGAGCATGGATAAGAAGAATTATGGTAAATGAGTCCTTGAACTTTATCCGCTACAAAAAAAATCTTTTTGTAGAAATAGAAGAGGAAAACCACCAAAGCTTAAGCCACACAGGAGTACAGGATCAAATGAATGCGGATCATTTAATGAGCCTGGTTATGGAGCTCCCATTAGGCTACCGAACGGTTTTTAACCTTTTCGGAATTGAAGGGTATTCACATAAGGAAATTGGAGATATGCTGGGGATTTCGGAGAACACTTCAAAATCACAATTGAGTAAAGCCAGAAAGCAGCTACAGCAAAAGCTGGGCGAAACAGAACTTTTATACAAAGAGCAATGAAGAATGAAAAGCATCCTTTAGACGAGTTTTTTAAAGAGGGGCTGAGTGAGCATAAAATTCAACCCTCAGCAAGTGTGTGGGACAAAATTGAAGAGGCGCAGCCAGAGCCAAGCCGCAAAAAAGGTGCGTGGTTTATACTTCGTGCCGCTGTGGTTACCCTGCTTATTGGGCTTAGTACTCTGCTTTATTTTCAAAATAATGATGTGGACACCACTAATAATGTGGTGAGCAGCCCGGAAGCTATTGAGGTAGATGGGCCTGAGAAAAACAATACTGAGCAAAAGCAAAATAAGGCTACTGAGGATAATAAGGACAAAACGGAGACGCCAAAAGAAGAGGTAAAACCTAAGAAAAAGGCGGTGCCAATTATGCGTCAAAGCACTTCTCGCCCAGTTTATGTAAGTAATGATGAGGTGCTTCAAGTGATTGATGAAGACGCGCTCTATGCTGAAGATATGAGAATAGCTGATGCAAATATTGCGCTACAACTAAAGGCAGAAAGAAATGCTGCCGCAACACCTATAAAGGTGAAAGTAAGACTGAAGCCTAGAGCAGCAACGGAAGGTTTTTATGCTAATGCAGATAAGTCGAAAGAGGAAACTCCAAAGCCGAGTTTTAAAGATAGGATGCAAACTTACGCTAGCAGCCAGGTGGATAATGTACTCAGCGGAAAGCCTTTGGAATGGCCTAAGGTGGAGAATAAGCAAATTGAAATACCATTGCCCAAAATATTAAGTAACTAAACCAAAATTTGATATGAAACGAATATTGATGATAGCAGCCATTTCAGGTCTGAGTTTTTCAGCTTGGTCGCAAACAGAACAAACAGATGAGCTTCAGCAAAAACTGGAAGAAATGAAAGCCTCAACCCAAAAGTGGCAAGAAGAAATGAAAGAACAACTGGAGT
>JAUHWX010000095.1 GCA_030427285.1 Bacteroidia bacterium | reverse complement strand
GGCTTGGATTTAAGCAAACTCCTCAAAGAAAAAGGGATGTTTTGAGTTTTATGAGAGATCAGCTAATTAAGGTGTCGCCCGAACAACATTATCTTGCTCTCGTCAAAGGTCTGCTGCATCAATGGAAGGAAGATCATCCTGAGGACTTTGAAAAAACTCTTGACGAAATAGCATGTGATCGGGTATTTGGATCAAACTATCCTGAATTGCAATGTGCTGTGGGAATAAATGAGAGAGGCTTCTTAAGGTTAATCGAAACTTTACAAAATAAGAATGCGAACATTCGTAGTTATTCTTTTATTGCATGGGGAAGAGCTCATGAAGCTCTTAGTAATGCGTCACTTGTAAAATTGATTGATCTGTTGTTTCGACAAGAGAAGGGATATCTTGTTGTTGTTGAAATTCTTTACATGAGGCTGCATAGTAATAAACAAAACAAACTACTTGCGTCAGAAGCACTAATTGAAACTTCGAGAAAGGTTTTAGAGGAATATAGGTTTAAAGACGCCCCTAAGACTCGTTACGACCGGACGGATTATCGACTTTATGAAATAGCAAGTTTTGCCCTGATTGGAGAAAGAGGTTTTTATCCTGCTAAAACACTTTGTTCGAATCTTCTTGAGAGTATTGCAAATTATGAGGTGTCACTGCATGATTATGAGGAGTTAATCAATGAGATAGTGCTACACCAGCCACTAGCCTTTTTAGACACCTTCTTAGAAACAGATGCGGGAGATCCTCATTTTGCTCGGGTTTATACTCATAATGATTTTCATGAGAACGAAAATCCATTTGATAAGATAAATGACAAAGTAATTTTAAAGTGGTGTCAAAGCGGTTCTTCCAGTCGTTATGAAAAGGTAATTAGGGCTTTTCCTCCATTCATTTTCAAAAAAGGGGAGTCTATCGAATGGAGACCTATTCTTTTTGAGATAATTGCCAGAGCTAAGGACTTGACAAAGGTATTAGAGGAACTTTCACATTCCTTACGACCAATGGTAGTGAATGGCTCTAGGGCGGATATAATGACTAAAAGACTGAAACTCTATCAAGACTTATTTGATCATTCAAATCCCGTTGTTAAAGAGTGGGCGAGGAAATCTTTCGAAGAACTAAAAATTAGTATTGCTAACTATGAGAAACGAGAAGTAATCAGAACTCAAGGAGCTGATGAAAGTTTTGAATGATTAGTTTACAAGAGGCACAATTGGTGCTTTTGTTTTAGATCAGGAAATAGAGTGTAGCCCAAAGCATCTACAAACAGCTTCGACAAAAAGGTAGCTTGAAACTGTTCTTCTTTGCTCGACCTTATATTTCGTTGTACTTCAGAATTTTGAAAATAGGCAGTAAAGGTTCGGTAAGCTTTATCAATAGCTTTAGAATCCTGCTTGTCGAGATAATCTTTTAGAACCTTAGTTTGAAATAGAGCCATGTAAGGGGTGAATGATATTGAGTTGAGGCGCTATATTACGATAATGAGGGGAAAAAATCAGATACTAAAGAGTTGGATATAACAATAATCAAGAATTGTGTAAAGAAGAAGCAAATAGCGGATAATACCTTTGATAGAAAGAAAAACCAAGAACTATGAAGGAGCTAAGATTAAAGACAAACATAAAGTGCGCTGGATGCGAGGAAAAGGTAAAGCCATATTTGGATAATATGGATGGTGTGAAGGGGTGGAGTGTGGATTTAGCCAGCCCGGATAAAGTACTCACCGTGCAACTTGATGGGGCGAGAGAGGATGAGGTGATAGAAAATTTAAAGAAAGCGGGATATACTGGAAAACCTGATTAGTAAAGGGTTTTGTGGCTGAAGAACCTCTTGGCTGAAGGTGTGAATGTGAGGTGATTTTTAAGCCAAATGATGGACTTAGTGAAAAAATCCTAATTTAGAGGCCGTGAGATTTATTCTTTCCATAGCAGTTATTTTCAATTTGCTTTTCAGCACTATGAACTTCCATTTTGGGGTGCATTTTTGTGGAGGCGAGTTAAAGAGCATGGCCTTATTTGGCAAAGCACAACCTTGTGCACATGCTGCTCATGATGGAGAAGATGTTCCAGCTTGTCATTCCTCCAAATCGGAAGAGAGTGATTCAAAAGGCTGCTGCGATGACCGTGAATATTTAATGGAAGCATTGGATATTACTACAACAGTAGATCAATACTGGAACGGGTTTAACACGCAGCTTCAAATTATAGTTCCCCCTCTTGTGGAGCTTGGAAGCTGGGCTCAGGTTGAGCCTAAGGTAGATCCTGCTTATCTCAATTACAAACCGCCCTTGATAAGGCGAAACATACCTGTCCTTATTCAGTCCTTTTTGATTTAGACTTTCTCATCTATTCTGTATACCCGCAACGCGAAGTGATTCGTCAGTTGAACGGGTAATCTGTGTTTTTACACATTTCTCATTTTTATTAAACCTATAATTTTTTCAAGATGAAAAGACTATTTACCCTTTTTATAATGCTGGGGCTTGGAAGCCTGGCTATTGGTCAAACCAATGTTTATTTTAAAATTAATCAGACGCTTGCCGGAAGTGCTTTTGCTTACAGCAGCCCAACTGCTAATAATCTGAATGATGCATTTGAGTTCACCCGATTGGAGTATTATATATCTGAAATAAAACTAACCTACGATGGCGGGCAGGATACTACACTTGCTGATACCTATATTTTGGTAAGAGGCGATCAAGCTGTAAATGAGCTGTTAGGTAGTTTCAATTTTACCACTCTAGAGTCCGTAACTTTTGGGATTGGTGTTGATGGATCTAAAAATCACTCTGACCCATCAACCTATGTGGGTGGTCATCCACTTAGCTTTCAGATGCCATCTATGCACTGGGGCTGGGCTGCGGGCTATCGTTTTGCAGCACTTGAAGGAAACTCTGGTACAGGTATGAGTCAAACATGGCAGTTGCATGCTTTGGGCGATAAAAATTACGATTATGCAACGGTAAGTACTGCAGGTACCATGGTAGGTAGCGATCTTATCATTGCCCTTGATGCAAACTATGAGAAGATATTCAAGGATATTACGGTAAACTCTACACTTAATTATCATGGAGAAGATCAGCAAGCTCCCATGGCTTTAGGTAATTTTCAAACCGAAGTGTTTTCTGAAGGGTCAGCTACCGTTGGTTTGGAAGAGAAGGTTGCAGCTACATTTAGCATGTCGCCAAACCCATCAAATGGGCAGGTAAATGTGATTATGGAGAATAGTAACACCAGTTCGAGTTCCATTATCGTGAGCGACATCACTGGCCGTAAAGTATTGGAGCAAGCCTTGAATAGTTCTGGCCACAATGAGCTAAACATCCAGCATACTGGGATTTATATGGTAAGCCTTACCGAAAATGGGCAGGTGGTTCATACCCAAAAACTAATTGTGAAATAGGAGAATGAGTATGAAGAAAATTGTAATCCTAACACTTGTTGCTGGGCTGGCTATTTTGAGTTCACAATCATGCAAAAAAGAACCAACAAGTGATAGCAGCGTGGAGTATGATACCACACCCTATAAGCTGGCCATTGGCGATTTTGAAGAGCCAAGTATAGCACCGGATAATGAACTTACCAAGCAGGGCGTACTGCTTGGCAGAATGTTGTTTTACGAAAAGAAGCTTTCTAAAGACGGGAGTATGTCTTGCGCCAGCTGCCATCGACAGGAGCATGCTTTTACAGATACGGCCAGGCTCTCTATTGGAGTAGAAAAACTTCCTGGAAAGAGGCAGGCCATGGCTGTATTTAACATGGCGTGGCATAACAATGAATTCTTTTGGGATGGTAGATCACATTTGTTACGTGATCAATCCTTAATGCCCATTCAGGATCCTTTGGAAATGAATGAAACCTTAGAAAATAATGTGGCTAAGCTAAAGGCTGAAAAGCAATATCGTGATCAGTTTATGCGTGCTTTTGGAAGTGAGGAAATCACTTCTGAGAAAATGTCTTTGGCGCTTGAGCAGTTCATGAATTCCATAGTTTCAGTAGAGAGTAAGTATGACCGTTTTCTGCGAGGAGAAGCTACTTTGACTGCAAGTGAAGAACGTGGCCGAGCTTTGTTTTTTGATGAGTTTAACCCAGGTTTTCCTAGCCTTTCTGGAGCAGATTGTGCTCATTGCCATACCACACGAACTTTTGAGAATGACTTGTATATGAACAATGGTTTGGATAGCGATGCAGATATGAAAGATATTGGTCGCGAGGAGGTGACTGGCAGTGCTGCAGATAGAGCCAAATTTAAGGTAACGTCTTTGCGTAATGTAGAGGTTACAGCTCCATATATGCATGATGGAAGATTCAAGGCTTTGGAAGAAGTGGTAGAACACTACAATAGTGGAATCAAGGCTTCATCTACAGTTGATCCTGCATTAGAGTACACAAGAGTATCAGGCGGGCTGCAATTGACTGCCCAAGACAAAGCCGATTTAGTTGCTTTTCTAAAAACCTTGACGGATGAGGTTTTACTTACTAACCCTGAGTATAGCGATCCCTTTTAATAGCCAATGAAAACTGATTTTACAGGAAATAGGAGAATATTGGTGGCAGCAATTTTGTTGCCATCCATATTCTTTTTGGCCTGTAAGAAGGAAGCCATACCGCAGCCACAGGGTAGGGGTATAATGGTTATTCCAGAAGGCTTTCCTGAAATGCCATTTCCCGAGGATAATCAGTTTAGTAGGGAGAGATGGGAACTTGGCAAAAAGCTCTTTTACGATCCTATTTTATCTGTGGATAACTCCATTAGCTGTGCCAGTTGTCACAAGGCAAATTTGGCATTTGCCGATGACAGGGATTTTAGCCCTGGCGTAGAAAACCGGCCCGGGGTAAGAAATGTCCCTTCACTTGCCAATGTGGGCTATCATCCATACTATTTGCGAGAGGGAAATGTACCTACTTTAGAAATGCAGGTGGCAGTGCCCGTGCAGGAAGAGAATGAGTTTGCACATAATATGGTGCTCATCGCTGAGTTGTTATCTGCTGATGCGGAATATCAAAAAATGGCGACTGAGGCTTATAATCGCCAAGTAGATCCTTTTGTGATTACTCGTGCCCTTGCTACTTTTCAGCGCAGCCTTATTAGTGGAAAGAGTAGATACGATAAGTATCATTTTCAAGGTGATAAAACCGTTTTAAGCAAAAGCGAAAAAAGAGGGATGCAGCTTTTTTTTAGTGAAAGAGCGAAGTGTGGAAGCTGTCATGGCGGGTTTAATTTCACGGATTATTCCTTTCAAAATAATGGCTTGGATACGGTGTATAGCGACCCTGGTAGAATGCGGTTGACTGGGTTGCCGGAAGATGAGTCGCTTTTTAAAGTGCCATCCTTACGTAATGTGGAAGTTACTGCGCCATATATGGCCAATGGTAAGCTTCAAACTTTGATGGATGTAGTGGAGCATTATAATTCGGGTGGAAAAAATCATCCAAATAAAAGCGACCTTGTAAAGTCTCTGGGGTTAAGCCAGCAAGAGAAAGAAGATCTGGTAGCTTTTTTGAAAAGCCTTACGGATGATGATTTTATTACAAATGAACTTTTCAAAAAGTAGATAATCATTTATGATATTAGTTCAATGCCAGCTGTATTTGGTGGGCATAAGTGATGTGCCCGTAAGAGTATATCATGTGCAAGCGATTGCTTTAAAGGTTATGAAATTAATCTTAATTAATTAAAAAATTGAATTAAAAGGGGTCGATAGTACAGGGATGTTTCGGCTGCTTTTTAGTAATATTGATAAAATAGATAAACACGAACTGTTTACGTTAGTAAAAAAGCAGTCCTTTGCATCTGATGCTTAAATCAAGAAAAATACTTCCGCTCTTTTTTCTGAGCCTGTTCAGCATTTTAATGCTGCATCAGGTGATTCCCCATGTGCATCACCAGCACAGTGAGGTTGTCGCGCATATAAAGGATAAGCACCATCATCATGAGGGGCATGGACACCAGCACGGAAATCAAAACGAAGATGAGGATAAAGCTGGATTTCTTGGGCTTTTGCTAGGGAGCCACGTGCATTCTGCTCACTTTAGTGAGATTCAATTTTTTAGAAACACTCAGAAACAAGAAGCTGAGGTTTCCAAAGTAGCGTCCATAGATATAGCTTATGTGCTATTAATCTTACCGGTTGATGAAGCTGTTATTACAATTCCTTTCCCTCCTGAAAATGAATATCCGCCATTACGGCAATTCTTAGTATCAAATGCCCTCAGGGGGCCTCCCACTTTAGGCTAATCTGCTCCTGTTCAGTCGGAGCTTTATTCTCGTTCCCCAGAAGGGAAGGAGTCTATTATTTTATTAATCTAATTTATTCTTATGATCAAATATGTAATTAGTGCGTATTGCGCATTGATTCTTTCGTTGGGCACTATAGCTCAGCAAACAGTCATTGATGGGGTACTTCAAAGCATTGAAGTAAATAATCCTGGCTTGAAAGCTTATGATGCTTACCTGCAAACACAAGCATTGGCCAATAAGGCTGAAAATAATGTAGCCAACCCTCAGGCTGTTGGATATTACCTCCCTTTTGGAGAGCATATGGGCTCCGACTACATGGAGTTTCAAATTTCTCAAACCATAGAGTTTCCCAGTGTCTATGCTTCTCGTCACAAGCTAAATGTGGAACGAGATGAAGGGCTAAAAATAGAGTACAGTAAACTGAGGCAAGAAGTGCTATTAAAGGCACAGAGTCTTTTGTATGAGCTCATTTATCTGCAACAGCAAAAGCAATTTGCAGAAAAGAGAATGGTTCAAGGTGATACCATTTTGCAACAAACCCAAACTCTTTACGATAAAGGCCAGATAGGGATATTGGAGCTGAACAAGGCCAAGGTAGCTTGGCTTCAAAGCCAGTTTGCCGTAGAGGAAATTGAAACCGAAAGGCAGGCGAATCAAATGGCTTTGCAAGGAATGAATGGCGGAAATACACTCTCCTTTGAGAGTAGCAGTTACCCTACTTCTTTGCACTTGCCATCGGTTGATAGTATTTGGCAGCAGCGATTATATAGCGATGCAGAACTCTTGGTGCTGCAAAAGGATCGAGAAGTGGCCGAACAAAACATAAAGCTGGAAAAGAACAAAATGTTGCCCGATCTAAGTGCGGGGTATAACTATCAAGGCGTGGCCGGTAGTAATTACTCGGGCATTTATGCTGGGCTAAGTATTCCACTGTGGGGAAATAGGGCAAAAGTGAAAACCGCCAAAGCTGAACTCCAGCAGCATGAACAGCAGGCCCGAGCAAGGACTTTTGAAATAGAAAATCAATTCAGAACAGATTATCAGCGGTATGAATTGCTTCTCAAAAAATTCACTGAATACGAGCAATCATTAAATGGGCTTGAGAGCGAAGCACTTTTGCTGAAATCTTATGAGTTGGGAGAAATTGCCTTTCTGGACTATTTCAGGGAAGTACAGTTTTATCGAGAGGCGATTGACACCAAGTTGAGCATTGAAAAAGAAATGCACCAGCTCAGAGCCAAATTATTCAAACATCAACTTTAAAATATTTCAAAACATGCGATATATAACATTCATACTGGCTTTGGCATTGATTTCTTGCCAGCGCCCCGAAGCAGAAGGCCACGCTCATGATGCTGAAGCCGGACACGCTGCTCACGGTAGTGAAATACCCACGGTGGACTATACCATCTGGACAAATAAAACTGAGCTTTTTGTAGAATTTCCAGCTTTGGTGGTGGGACAGCCAAGTAGGTTTGCAGCCCACTTTACTATGCTTGAAGCCCATCAACCTGTAAGGGAGGGGAGCGTAACCGTAAGCCTTGAAAAAGCGGAGCCACAAATCAGTATAAAGGTGGAAGCGCCTTCATCCCCAGGGATTTTTTCACCAACCTTAAAACCTAAAAAGGCAGGAGTTTACAATCTGGTTTTTAAGTTAAACACACCCGACTACCGGGACAAAATCACTATTCCCAACGTCAGGGTTTTTGCCAATTCCCACGATGCTATGCACGAATTGGGAGCCAACGGAGGCGAAAGCGGGGCCATCAGCTTTTTAAAGGAACAGGCCTGGAAAATAGAATTTGAAACGGTACCTGTAACCAAAGGTCAGGTGTATAATGTGATTCACACTTCAGGGATGTGGCAGTATGCACCGGGTAGCTTTCAATCCCTTTCGGCTAATGCCACTGGGGTAGTAAGTTTTTCTAAAGCCAACCTTACCGAAGGAGCGGTGGTAAAACGGGGAGAGTTGTTGATGACGATCAGCAGTAAAGGTCTTACGAGTAATAACCTCCAAACAGAAATATCCAAGGCTAAATCCAATTTTGAACAGGCCAAAGCGGAGTACGAGCGTAAAAAAGAGTTGTACGAATCGAAGATTGTTCCCCGGGCAGAATTTGAACAGGTAGAGCAAAAGTTTCAGGTGGCCAAATCCAATTATGAAAGCTTAAGTTCTGGTTACGGAGCTGAAGGTAAGCAAATCCGTGCACCATTTGATGGCTTTGCAAAAAGCATCAACATCAAAAACGGTGATTATGCTGAGCAGGGCGCAGTCCTTTTAAGTATAGCAAACCAAACTTCCTATATCCTCGAAACTCAGGTCAGCGCTTCTTACGCTTCACAACTGGAGCCTATTCAAAACATTTGGTATGAAACCAAATCTGGTTGGTCAAGCATCAATGAAACTGGTGGCTCGATGCTCTCCCTGGGAAAGGCGGTGGAAAAGCAAAAACCTATGCTTTCCATTTTTGCCCGAATAAACGAAACCGTGGATATGCCTGAAGGCAGTTTTACGGAAGTGGAAATCACTTATGGTCAAGCCGAAGAAGGTGCCGTGATTCCCGTTTCAGCTCTATTAGAAGACTTTGGAAGCTACTCAGTAATTGTACAATTATCAGGCGAAAGCTTTGAACGAAGACCTGTACAAATTGGAAAGCAAAATGGCAAATTGGTAGCAATTAGCAAGGGCTTGAAAGCAGGTGAAGTAGTTGTCACTAAGGGGGCATATCAAGTTAAGATGGCATCTATGTCAGGTACCACACCCGCTCACGGACACGACCACTAAAAAGAGATAAAGATGTTATCTAAAATATTATCAATATCACTTCACAATCGCTTGATGGTTTTGCTTTCAGCTATAATGTTGAGTATGGCCGGGCTTTACACAGCCCGAACAATGAACGTGGACGTTTTTCCAGACCTTACTGCTCCTACCGTTACAATACTTACAGAAGCCCACGGTTTGGAATCTGAAGAAGTAGAAAAATTGGTTACCTACCAGTTGGAAACCGCTATGAACGGTTCGCCAAATGTGCGGAGGATTCGATCCTCCTCTGCCGCAGGTATTTCTATAGTTTGGGTGGAATTTGATTGGGGTACGGACATTTACCGTGCGCGTCAGATCGTTAGTGAACGCATACCTATGGTGCGCGAAAATCTGCCTAAGGGAATAGGTGCTCCTACTATGGCTCCTATTTCTTCCATCATGGGAGAAGTAATGCTTTTGGGGGTAACCTCGGATAGCCTCAGCCCAATGGAGTTACGTACCCTTTCTGACTGGACAATTCGTCCAAGGATTAAAGCTATTGGCGGTATTGCCAATGTAGTAGTGATTGGTGGAGATTACAAGCAATTCCAAGTATTTGCTCATCCTGAAAAGTTGAAACATTTTGGCTCAAGCCTTCCTGAATTGGTAGAAAAGGTAAAGGAAGCCAATACCAATGTTTCGGGTGGATTTCTTAATCAATATGGCAATCAGTACATCGTAAAAGGAAGTGGGCGCGCCTATGCCGTGGAGGAACTGGAAGAGGCCGTAGTAAAACAGGTAAATGGCCAGAGCATTAAAATAAAAGACGTGGCCACGGTGCAGGTTGGTGCGGCTGATAAAATTGGCGATGGCTCGCTTAATGCCTCGCCCGCTGTAATACTTACTATCAGCAAGCAGCCGGATGTAAACACGCTTGAACTAACTGAAAGTTTGGATGAAGCCATTGCAGGACTGGAGCAATCCCTACCGCCCACTGTAAAGTTGAAAAGCCACATTTTCAGGCAAGCCGATTTTATCCAATCTTCCATCAGCAACCTCAATCAGACGTTGCTTGAAGGTGCATTTTTTGTGGTCATCGTACTGTTTATCTTTTTGATGAACTGGCGCACCACGCTTATTTCATTGTTGGCTATTCCTATTTCCTTGCTGGTTTCCATTATTGTACTCAAGCTATTGGGTTACACCATCAATACGATGAGTTTGGGTGGAATGGCTATTGCGATTGGAGCCTTGGTGGATGACGCTATTATTGACGTAGAAAATGTGTACAAGCGCTTGCGCGAAAACGTTCGTAAACCGGCAAGTGAGCGACTATCTGTTCTAACGGTAGTGCGTGACGCCTCAGTAGAAATAAGGAGTTCGATCATTGTGGCCACCCTTATCATCATCGTGTCCTTTGTTCCACTTTTCTTTTTGGGCGGAATGGAAGGACGTCTGCTCCAGCCTCTCGGCATTGCATTTATTACATCAGTGCTTACGTCACTGATAGTAGCGGTTACCATTACTCCAGTGTTGTGTTCTTATTTATTGAAAAATGAAAAGCTACTAAGAAAACAAGCCGAAGGTACACGGGTAGAGCGCTGGTTACAAAAGCAATACTCCAAGGTTTTGAAGCGCGCCTTGCAGTTTCCAAAAACCGTGATTGGTGTTACCGTAATTGCATTTGTATTAAGTCTTGTTCTTTTTACCCAGTTAGGGCGTAGCTTTTTACCCGAGTTCAATGAAGGTTCGCTCGTGATAAGTGTGGTAGGCCCACCGGGAATGTCTTTAGAAGAGAGCAATAAAACGGGAAAGTTGGTTGAACTTCAATTGCTTGAAATGCCCGAGGTGGATGTAGTGACCAGAAGGACCGGTCGCGCAGAGCTGGATGAACACGCTCAAGGTGTGAATGCTGCGGAAATTGATGTGCCGTTTACTTTGGATAATAAATCAAAAGAGGAATTTTTTGAGGAGGTACGCAAAAAGTTGAGCATAGTTCCGGGAGTGAATATTACTCTAGGTCAACCTATCGCTCATAGGATTGATCACATGCTTTCGGGCACACGTGCCAACATTGCCATCAAAATTTTTGGACCAGACTTACAACGGTTGTATGAAATGGGTAAGAGTATTGAAAAGACAATCAAACCTATCAATGGGCTGGCGGATGTAGCAGTAGCTCAGCAAATCGAAGTCCCTCAAATACGGATTAAGCCCAAACGGCAAATTTTGGCGGCTTACGGAATGACTGTTGGCGATTTGATGGAGCAGGTTGATATTGCCTTTGCAGGCGAAGAGGCTGGTGAGATTTACGAAGGACAAAAGTATTTTGAGTTGGTAGTACGCTATCAACCGGATTTCCGAAACAAAATGGAAAGTATAAAAACCAGTCTGATTAGTTTGCCCAATGGAGGGCAAACCAGTTTAGACCAGCTTGCTACGGTGGCATCTGTGAGTAGCCCCAACTCCATAAGTCGAGAAGATGTACAACGAAAAATTGTTGTGGCCGCAAATGTTCAAGGCCGGGATTTGCGTGGTGCCGTGGAGGAAATTCAAGAAACTATCGCTAATTCCGTTGAAACCCCGCAAGGATATAGAATAGAATACGGTGGGCAGTTTGAGAGTGAATCTAAAGCTTCAAGGCTGTTGTTGCTTACAGCCGGTATTGCCATTCTGATTATCCTTTTACTGCTCTATTTCGAATTCAAAGATTT
>JAUHWX010000324.1 GCA_030427285.1 Bacteroidia bacterium | reverse complement strand
GCTATGATTGGCTGCGAAAGCTAAACCTAAAGATCAGCAACCCTATCCCCTCGCTCTTTACCTTCAATGTTCCAGGTTCGGCTTACACAGAGCTGATGGGCCTCTCGGTGCCGCATGCTTTTGTACAAATACCTGCTACCAAATGGAAACAAGATGGGCCGCTGCTCATCACCCATTGGGGTTTTAGTGCTCCCGCCATTATCAAACTCTCGGCCTGGGCAGCTATCCATTTACACCTCAAAAATTATCAATTCCCCATTCTGGTTAACTGGTGTGGCAAGGAGGAAGATGCCGTGCGAACAGAGCTCAATGAATTTAAACAAGCACACCCCAAGAAGCTAATGAAGAGCCAGGCCCTGTTTGGCATCCCCGGCCGGCTGTGGGAAAAAATTCTGCAAATAGCAGGTATAGAAGATAACCAGCGCTATTTGGATGTTTCCAAAAAGAATATGAACCGCTTGGTAGAAATGCTCATCCGTCATCCTTTTGAAGTAAAAGGCAAAACCACTTTCAAAGAAGAGTTTGTAACCTGTGGTGGTGTTGACCTCAGCGAAGTACAGCTAAAAACCTTTGAAAGCAAAAACATAGCAGGCCTCTACCTGGCAGGCGAAGTACTGAATGTAGATGGCGTAACCGGTGGCTTCAACTTTCAGCATGCGTGGACCAGTGGGTTTTTGGCGGGGAAAAAAGCTGCCAAGGCTAGCGATTGAACCCTTTTACGAAGGAAAGAGAAAAAAACTGGCTGAACTATTTAAAAATGAATTAAGAAATTAAAACCCGCTAGCGCGGATTTGAAATCCGTGCTACCCGCTACGCTGCATTTGAAATGCTGCGTCTCACAAAATCAACACACAGCCTAATAATGTGTTTTTAACTCAAACCAAAAAAACCTAATCTTTACTAGGCTTTGGGTTGTAGAGGATGATGATTTGAATAGCAATGGCAAGAATAATTAGAAAGAAAATTTCCATTTGGGTAAACAGCTCCACGCTGTCCATAGCTTTTTTGCTAATAAACAATTGTTTACGCCCCTCTTCCATCTGAATTTTTGAGAGCTCATGTAAATTTTTCTTCACCTCATCAAGGTGCTTTTCGGCTAGCACCTTACCCTCTGCATCTAAGGCATTATAATTGGCCTCGTCTGTTTGTAGTTTCTGTAAATTAGATTCTAAATCATGAAAAACAACAGCTTCTGGTTTGGTAAGCTTCGTTTCTAAAAAACTTACGAGCAAATCCTGAATTTCGTTATTTACCACCGCTACCCTTCTATCGTAAAAACTGGAATCTGATTTTGCTAAGGCAATTTCCTTTTCCTGAATCAACAATGAAAGTTCATACACCAAATCTTTGGCTACCAATCGATCTTCGTAGATAGCCCCTACCGATTCTTTCACTTTTGCAAAATTCTTACTGTCGATAAGATTGGTGGAAACGATAAGAAAGAAAACCACCAAGATTCCTAATACCCATTTTACCTTGTCAAAAACAGTCATAGCATTCAAGTTTTTATTAGCGCGAGTGGTAAAAATAGGAAATAAGCACTCAGTCGCCACACAGTGGCAAACTACCCATCGATTGAGTTAACCGTGGTAGAGGAGCTATCCAGTCACTATTAGTAAAGGCCATCTACACTGTGCTGCCGTGTGGGCTTACATAAAGCTTTTTGCACACAATGCTTCACCCTAGTATGCCTAGCAATTGCTCATTACTTGGCAAGAAAAGCCTCTAGCCTCTTATTTACTTCTGCTGCCTGATCTATAGAAAGAAAATGACCCGCGCGGCTAATGGTAGCTGTTTCCACATTCGGAATATTCTCTTGAGCTAGCTCGATGCTTTTTTCATTATTGATAAAATCATGATCGCCTATAAGTAGCAATACGGGCATGGCAAGACTAGCCCATTCATCCTCATCAAAAGGTTGCATTTTAAAGATGGAGCTATTGAGCTCGGCCTGTGTGGTAGCCCGGTAATATTGATCTATATACAATTGACTAATGGTATCTACATTATGGGAAAGCGACTCCAAAGACTTTCGCAAATCTTCACGATTAGGACGTACCGTGTATATAATATTGGTAAGCATTTTTTGGCTGGGAGGTATCCAAATAATAGCCTGAGCAGGGCTAAGCAGCACCAACTTATTTATTTGTTCAGGATTTTCAAGCGCAATCTTAGTGGCCAGCCATCCCCCACGCGAAGCCCCAACTATACTAAACTCTTTAAGACCCAAACAGCTAAAAACTTCTTGATACCAATTCATTATATCAGAGGTTTCCTCGGCCTCATCATTGCTGCCAGACTTGTTTACTTCCAGCAAAAAATCGATGGCATATAC
>JAUHWX010000323.1 GCA_030427285.1 Bacteroidia bacterium | reverse complement strand
GAGTGTACATCTACTTTATCACCTATGCTACCCCAGGCCAAGTAGCTACTGAAGAACGTGGTAGCTTTACTTTGATAAGGTAAAATAGGGCTAGATCGTAAAATAAAACAGCCCCAAGAAGTACTTCTTGGGGCTGTTTTATTTTGTTAAAGAGTTATTTTTAAATTATAAATAAACCTTATCCGAATATCAGTGCATAACGACTGTATTATTACTAAATTCGCACGCAATTTAATTCTAAGTTGCCATCCATGTTATTGAATTCAGACAAAATTCTTGGTGAAGCTTTAACGTATGACGATGTACTGCTCATACCAGCTTATTCAGAAGTTTTACCCCGTGAAGTAGACCTTACTTCCCAATTTACTCGAAACATTACTCTTAAAACTCCAATTGTCTCAGCGGCAATGGATACCATCACAGAGTCAACTATGGCAATTGCCGTGGCTCAGGATGGAGGAATAGGTGTGCTGCACAAAAACATGACTATAGAGCAGCAGGCCGTTGAAGTAAGAAATGTAAAACGTGCTGAAAGTGGAATGATTTTAGACCCGGTGACTTTGCGTGAAAACGCTAAAGTGTCTGATGCTAAAAAAATGATGGCCGATTTTAAAATCGGTGGTATTCCTATTGTGGACGGTGATAAAAAGCTGATCGGAATTATTACCAATAGAGACCTCCGTTTTGAGAAAAATGATGAGCGTTTTCTCCATGAGATTATGACTAAGGAAAACCTTATTACCACTCATGAAAATACAAGTCTGGCAGAGGCGGAAGTAATTCTACAAAAGCATAAAATTGAAAAACTGCCAGTAGTAAAGAGTGACAATACTCTTATAGGACTTATTACTTACAGGGATATAACAAAGCTAAAGATAAAGCCAAATGCATGTAAAGATGCTTACGGTAGATTGAGAGTAGCTGCAGCGGTAGGTGTAACGGGTGATGTTCTTGAAAGAGTAACTGCCCTGGTGGGCTCTAATGTAGATGCTGTAATCATAGATACCGCTCACGGTCATACTCGCGGTGTGGTGGAAGCATTGAAAAAAGTAAAGAGTAAATTTCCTGATCTGGATGTAGTGGTAGGAAACATTGCTACGGCCGAAGCAGCAAAATACCTGGTTCATGCAGGAGCTGATGCAGTAAAGGTGGGTATTGGACCCGGTTCCATCTGTACCACACGTGTGGTAGCGGGTGTAGGTGTTCCGCAATTGTCAGCAATTATGGATGTAAAAAGAGGAATGGCAGGAAGTGGAGTGCCTTTGATTGCTGATGGAGGAATTCGGTTTACCGGAGACATTGTGAAGGCGGTAGCTGCAGGTGCAGATAGCGTTATGCTAGGATCTCTTTTGGCAGGAACCAAGGAGGCGCCAGGTGAAACTATTATTTACGAAGGAAGAAAGTACAAAACTTATCGTGGGATGGGATCTATCGAAGCTATGCAAAAGGGTAGCAGTGACAGATATTTTCAGGATATGGAAGCAGATATCAAAAAACTTGTACCTGAAGGAATCACAGGAAGGGTAGCTTACAAAGGTGAGGTGAGCGAGGTGATGTACCAATTCATAGGTGGGCTTAGAGCAGGTATGGGATATTGCGGAGCTCCAAGTATAAAAGATATGCAGGAGAATGCCCGATTTGTAAAAATGACAGCTGCGGGTATTCATGAGAGCCACCCGCACGATGTTCACGTAACTCGTGAGGCTCCAAATTATAGCAGAAAGTAAATTTTTGTTTTGATTTGCAATTGTTAACTAAAATTAAAAACTATTCATGAATAAGATCATTGCATCTTGCCTACTGGCGTTAAGTGGATCTGTACTCTTTGCACAAGATTCTTTTAGTGAAAAAACTTTATTTACAGTGGCTGACGATACCGTTTCGGCTGGTGAGTATATGGCTGTTTACAACAAGAACCGCAACTTGGGAGAAGATATTGATCCAAAAACTCCCACTGAGTATTTGGATATGTATATCAACTTTAAGTTGAAAGTACACGAGGCAAAAGAGATGGGAATGGATACTATGCCAGGATTTACTCGTGAGTATGGAAGCTATCGTGACCAACTTGCTAAGCCATACCTTACTGATAAGGATGTAACTGAAGAGTTGATGGAGCAAGCTTATGATAGAATGCACTATGATGTGCGGGCATCTCACATAATGGTTGCTATTCCCAGAGGAGCAACACCCGAGGATACAGCAAAAGCTTACGCTGAAATAATGAGTATCAAAAACAAAATTGAAAAAGGTGCAAGCTTTTCTGAAATGGCAAAGCAGTTTTCAGCAGATACCTATTCGGCTAAAAAAGGTGGAGACCTAGGGTATTTTACGGTTTTT
>JAUHWX010000322.1 GCA_030427285.1 Bacteroidia bacterium | reverse complement strand
GAAAATCTTGTTTCTCCTCTTTTAAGTAGTCGGTAAGTTCGGTGGATGAAACCTTCTTAGCAAAGGAATCCGGGTCTTCACCATCAGGGAATAAAAGCACCTGAACGTTTAGGCCTTCTTCAAGTATCATATCAATTCCCCTCAAGGAAGCTTTGATACCCGCGCTATCACCATCATATAGAATTGTAACATTCTTGGTATAGCGTTTTATAAGTACAATTTGGTCTTTGGTAAGTGATGTGCCCGAAGAGGCTACTACATTTTTTACACCCGCTTGATTTAAGCTAATAACGTCCGTATAGCCTTCTACAAGCAGGCAATTGTCTTGCTTGCTCAGTTCATTTTTAGCTTGAAAAATACCGTAAAGGGTTTTACTCTTGTGGTAAATTTCACTTTCGGGACTGTTGAGGTACTTTGCAATTTTGGTGTCCTTCATTAAGGTACGTCCTCCAAAACCTAGTACCCGCCCGGTATGGCTGAGTATCGGGAACATTACCCTCCCGCGAAAGCGATCTGTGGTGCGCCCATTGCTCTCTTTGGTTACACCAGATTTTACTAAAAACTCAAGACTATATTGTTCTTTTTGAGCAGCTTTGGTGAGCGCTTCATATTCATTCGGGCTATAGCCCAGCTGAAATTCTTTGATGGTTTTCTCGGTAAAACCGCGCTCCTTAAAATAACTTAAACCAATATTTTTACCTTCTTCACTCTTCCATAGTTGATCTTGAAAATAGCGGTTGGCAAATTCGTTTACCAAATAGAGGCTTTCCTTTTCTGAGCGTTTTTGTTTTTGCTCATCCGTCTGACCGGTTTCCTCTATCTCAATATTGTAGCGGGCAGCAAGCCATTTTAGGGCCTCGGGGTAGGAGTAGTGCTCATGCTCCATTAGGAAGCTTACAACATTACCACCTTTACCACTACTAAAGTCTTTGTAAATCTGCTTGGCAGGCGAAACTATAAAGGAAGGCGTTTTTTCATTTACAAAAGGACTGAGCCCTTTGTAGCTACTGCCGGCTTTTTTTAGGGTTACAAAATCAGCAATAACCTCCTCAATACGGGCGGTTTCAAAAATTTTATCAATGGATTCGTTGCTGATCATTTGCGAAAAAGTAGAACGGGCAAAATTACATAATGAAAATGAGGTCTTGAACTTAAGTTTTCAAAGTAGCTATTTATCCAATAAAAAGAGGCCAAGCTTTTTTAGGCCTGACCTCTTAATGCTAGAAGCTAAAATAGTTGCAAAAGAAACTTTACTTATGCTTTAGTTTCTTGAAAAAGATGAACATCGCGCTGTGGGAATGGAATACTGATACCAGCAGCGTCAAATGCTTTCTTCACTTTTTCGCTTAGATTGTTGTGAATGTCCCAAAAGTCAGAACTCTTGGCCCAGGCACGCACATGGAAGTTTACACTGCTATCAGCTAGTGTTTCCAAAAATACATCTACCCCTTTGTCTTTGAGGATTCGTTCATCAGACTCTACCAAATCGCGTAAAATCTTCTTAGCTTGATCAATATCATCTTCATACCCGATTCCAAAAGTCATATCCAGCCTGCGTGTATCGTGGTATGAATAGTTTTTTATTGCATTGTTCGACAAGTCACCATTTGGGATTACTATTTCCTGACCTGAAGTTGTGGTCATATAAGTGTAAAAAATTTGAATTTCCCTTACGGTACCTGAAAAGCCATTGGCCTCTATAAAGTCACCAACCTTAAATGGTTTTAACAAAAGAATAAGAACACCACCGGCAAAGTTGGCCAGGCTACCTTGTAGTGCCAAACCTACAGCCAAACCGGCAGCACCAAGCACGGCTATAAAAGATGTCATTTCTACCCCTACCATTCCGGCAACGGTGATTACCAACATAATGGTGAGTAGAGCCTTGGTGATAGATGCCAAAAACGGACGGAGAGAAGGATCTACGTTGCGTTTTTCCATCGTGCGGTTAGCAATCTTTACCACCTTTTTTATAAGCCAAAGACCTATAATGAGTACTAGAATGGCCAGTAACAAAGTAGCTCCATACTCTACTACCAGTCCGGCAATTTGATCCCAATATTTTTGAAAATCCTCCATGTTTGTGTTAAAATTATTAGTTAATAATGGTTAATATTAGCCCTAACGGTGCTTATTGCAAATTGTGCGAAAGCTCATAAAAATATCATTTTGTACGCGAAATTACATAGTGCGTCAATTCTCGAAGCGATTCTTTAGCAATGCCATCAGGAAATTCTGATAGTATATTTAATGCTTTCTTATGATACTCATTCATGCGGGAGGTGGCGTACTCCATGCCTCCGGTAGTTTTTACCATTTGCATCACTTGCTCTACTTTCTTGCGATCTCTATTGT